>CAMLME010000148.1 GCA_946481235.1 uncultured Methylobacillus sp.
GAATGCGTTGGTGAAGCGCCGCCAGCGGCGGGGATAAAGGTGAAAACGCTTGCTGCACAGGCTGATTGCTGCGAAATAATGTGGCGTGACCGCCGGCCTGTTTTGCCAGCGCACGCAGCGTGTCGGCCGACATATCGGTGCCGTACCAGCGCACGCCGCCGCCCCACTCGATCACCGGCTGGCCGGGCGCGGTCAGCACCTTGGCGGTGGTCGGCACAGACAGCCGCCATAGCGGGCGCATCGCTAGGTCAGGCATGGTTTGCTCACGCAACGTCATCCAGAAAGTTTCACCATCGGGAATTTTCTCACCGCCGATTTTCGGCATTGCCGCCTGCACAGCACTTTCGGTCCCGGAAAGCCGCACATATAAACGCCCCGCGCGCCATACCGTTGCGGATAGAGGCAACGGGCTGGCTGCCCATCGACTCATGGTATCGACCGCCTTGTCCGCCGCCATTTCCAGCATAAGCGTGCACTCGCTATCCGGGCATGGCAGCACCTTGACCGAGACTTCCAGCAATACCCCGAGGGTACCCATGGAGCCCACCATGAGACGCGACACATCGTAGCCCGCGACGTTCTTGATGACCTGCCCGCCGAAACGCAGAACTTGAGCCCGTCCGTCCATGACTTTGGTGCCCAGCACCGCATCGCGCACCGCGCCCGCATAAGGGCGGCGGGGGCCGGAGAGGCCGCTTGCAACGCAGCCGCCAAGCGTCGCATTTGGGCCGAAACGCGGCGGTTCGAAAGGCAGCATCTGGTTGTTCTTTGCGAGCAGCGCCTCAATCACTTCCAGCCGGGTTCCAGCACGGGCAGTCAACGTCAGTTCGCGCGGCTGGTAATCGACAACACCCGCGTACTCCGAGACATCCAGCGCATCGGCTTCCACAGCATTGCCGTAGAAATCCTTGCTGCCGCTGCCGCGTATGGAAAGCTTGCGCTGCTCTGCTGCTGCCTGCCGGATACGCTCGCCGCTATCGGCAAGCCATTGATCATAAATATTCATCAGAATCTCGGCAGCTCGGGATGCGACAGCTGACCGTGATGCACATGCATCGCCCCCAGCTCGGCACAACGGTGGAGACTGGGGACGGCCTTGCCGGGGTTGAGCAGACCCGGCGGGTCGAACGCGGCTTTCAGTGCATGGAAAACTTCCAGTTCGCCAGGTGAAAACTGTACGCACATCTGGTTGAGCTTTTCCACGCCCACGCCGTGCTCGCCGGTAATGGTGCCGCCCACGGCAATACAGGTTTCGAGGATCTTGCCGCCCATTTCCTCCGTCTTTTCCAACTCGCCCGGCTTGTTCGCATCATAGAGAATCAAGGGATGCAGGTTGCCGTCGCCGGCATGGAATACGTTGGCGACCGGCAGGCCATATTCTTCGGACAATTCCGCGATGCGCACCAGCACTTCCGGCAACCTGCCGCGCGGGATAGTACCGTCCATGCAGTAGTAATCCGGCGATATGCGGCCGATAGCGGGGAACGCCGCCTTGCGCCCCGCCCAGAATCGGGTGCGCTCGGCTTCATCCAGCGCGGTGCGGACTTCCGTCGCGCCGCAAGCCTTGACCACTTCATAAACCACGCGCAAACCGTCCGACACTTCCTCGTTGACGCCATCCACTTCTACCAGCAGCAGCGCCTCAACCCCAACCGGATAGCCTGCGTGCACGTAATCCTCGGCAGCCTGGATCGCGAGTTTGTCCATCATTTCCAGCCCCGCAGGGATGATGCCGGCGGCAATAATCTGGCCGACCGCGACGCCGGCATCCGCGATGCTGTCGAATGCCGCCAGCAATACCTGCGCACGTTCGGGTTTCGGCAACAGACGCACGGTGATTTCGACGATGACGGCCAGCATGCCTTCCGAACCGGTCATCAGCGCCAGCAAGTCGTAGCCGGGGGCATCCAAAGCCTGACTGCCCAGCGTCAGGATGTCGCCATCGATCGTAATCGCGCGGACTTCAAGAATGTTGTGGACGGTCAGGCCGTACTTCAGACAATGCAGCCCGCCGGAATTCTCGGCGACGTTGCCGCCGATGCTGCAGGCAATTTGCGACGATGGATCGGGTGCGTAGTAAAGCCCGTGCGCTGAGACTGCCTGCGATATGGCCAGGTTACGCACGCCGGGCTGGACGCGCGCAGTGCGGGCCAGCGGGTCGATGGATAAAATGCGGTTGAGTCGCGCCAGCGAGACCAGCAAGGCATCTTCGATGGGCAACGCGCCGCCGGAAAGGCCGGTGCCGTGCCCGCGCGCCACGACCGGAACATCGTGCATGCGGCACAGATTGAGCACCGCCGAGATTTCCTCTTCGGTACGCGGCAAAGCGACGGCGGGAGGACGCCGGCGATAGGCAGAAAGCGCATCGCATTCATAAGGCGCGAGGTCTTCCGGCGCGGTCAACAATCCATCCGGCGGCAACACGCGGCGCAGCTTTTCGAGGAGGTCCGCAGAAAGGGCAGACATAGCGTTTATCCTGCGCTCATCCGGCAGCCTCAGGCGTCACCAGAATCGCGCGAAAATCGTTGACGTTGGTCAGCGTGGGGCCGGTCACCACCGAATCCCCCAGCGCCGAGAAAAATCCATGGGCATCATTATCATGCAAACTGGCGCGCGCTTGTAACCCTAGTGCTTTTGCCCGAGCCAGGCTATCGGGGTAAAGCAACGCGCCGGCAATCGGCTCTGTGCCATCCCTGCCGTCAGTATCGCCGGCCAATGCATAAATGCCGGGATGTCCGTCCAACGCCAGCCCGAGCGCCAGCAGGAATTCCACATTGCGTCCGCCGCGACCATGGCCGTTTACCATGACCGTGGTTTCGCCGCCGGAGAGGAGCACGCAAGGCAACTGCTTTGTGCTCGCCATTTGCAACGCGTGCCCGGCCATCGCTGCGCCAACCTCACGCGCCTCGCCTTCGATGGCATCGCCCAGGATCAGCGGCATCACGCCGGCCTGTTGTGCTATATCGGCCGCACTCTGCAATGCCATTTGCGGCGTTGCGATGATTTTTACGGTACTGCGCGCGAGGAGCGGATCATCGGGCTTGAGCGTTTCGCCCCGTCCGCTTTGCAGGATCCCCTGTACGCAATCGGTGACATCGACCCGATAGCGCCGGAGGATTTCAAGAGCCTCTGCACACGTCGTCGGATCGCCCACTGTCGGACCGGATGCGATGTCCACCGGATCATCGCCCGGCACGTCCGAAATCAGCAGAGTGAGCACTTGCGCCGGTTGGCATGCCGCCGCCAGACGGCCGCCCTTGATCGCGGAAAGATGGCGGCGCACGCAATTGATTTCCCTTATGGTTGCACCGCTTCTGAGCAAGGCCGAGGCCACGCCCTGCTTGTCCTGCAAAGTCAGGCTATCAAGCGGTAATGGTAGCAGCGCCGACCCGCCGCCGGAAAAGAGGCAGATCACAAGATCGTCAGCCGTTAATCCGTTCGTCAATGCCAGCATTTGTCGTGCGGCAGCCAAACCAGCCTCGTCAGGGACCGGATGCGCAGCCTCGACGATAGCGATGCGCTCGCACGGCACCGAATGCCCGTATTGCGTCACCACCAAGCCGCTCAGCGCGCCTTGCCAATGCTGTTCAAGTGCCTGCGCCATTGCGGCCGATGCCTTGCCGGCGCCCAGCACCAATGTCCGGCCAGGAGGCGGGGGCGGCAAACAATGCGGCAGGCAATGCGCTGGCCGTGCTGCCTGAATCGCGGCATCGAACAAACGGCGCAATAATTGTGCATGGTTCAGCGTCATGAGAGGCTCATGATAACGTTTTTGGTCCCAGTCTCAACTCAAGAAATTTCTAACAAAGCTTGACTAAAAGCATCGGGTATCTGATAGCATTTTCATCACCATTTTCACTTGCGATTCACATGCCGAAAAACATCGAAACCCGTTCTGCCATCCAGGTAATCGATCGCCTCGGCGATCTCATGAATGCGCTCATGGCGAATGGCGGACAGGCATCCTTGAAAGTATTGGCCGCCGAAACCGGCCTGCATCCTTCTACGGCGTTTCGCATCCTGTCGTCAGCCATCGACAACGGATGGATAGATCGCAACGATACGGGGCTGTACATTCTTGGCCGCCACCTGATTGGACTGGCACAACAGTCGCATGTGGCTATCGACGTGCGAATCGAAGCTTTGCCGTTGATGAGGAAGCTGCGCCAGCGTCTTGGCGAAACGGTAAACCTGACCTTTCGCGAAGGCGACGCAGTGGTTTACGTCGAGCGTGCGATTTCCGCGCGCACCTCACATGTTGGGCAGATTGTCGGCAGCCGGGCGCCCTTACACGTCACCGCCGTCGGCAAGCTGTTTCTCGGCAGCCGCGGCGAGCAGGAAATCCGCACTTATGCGACACGGCGCGGCTTGCAGGAATTCACCCCCAACACCGTCAAGACCACCGCGCAGTTGATCGAGCTATCGCTCGGCGCATGGCGAGATGGCTATGCGCTGGACAACGAGGAAGCGGAACTGGGCATCGGCTGCATCGGCGTGCCTGTGCTGGATGCGCGCGGTGAAATGATTGCCGGCCTGTCGATTTCCGCTCCAGCGAAACGACGCAAGCTCGAATGGATACCGGAAGTCCTCGCATGCGGCAAGGCGCTTTCCGAACGTCTCGGTTACATGCAATCCCGCTAGCCTTCCTTCGACAATGGCCCTGTAATCCATCGGGCATTTCCGCTGCCTTTCGTATAAAATTCCCCCCATTCGGACTGAAATAGGCTCTTGGCCTGAACGGGATAGTAAATGCTCACCACAACCACTGCGGAACAAAAGGCGCAAACGCTGGCCGAAGCGCTGCCGTACATCAAACGCTTCTTCGACAAGACCATCGTCATCAAGTATGGCGGCAACGCGATGACCGA
>CAMLME010000149.1 GCA_946481235.1 uncultured Methylobacillus sp.
TCGAACATCTGTCCGGCGGCGAAAAGCGCCGCGTCGCGCTGTGCAAGCTGCTGCTATCCAAGCCCGACATGCTGCTGCTGGACGAGCCGACCAACCACCTGGACGCGGAATCGGTGGAATGGCTGGAGCAGTTTCTGGTGCGTTTCCCCGGCACCGTGGTGGCCGTCACCCACGACCGCTACTTCCTCGACAATGCCGCCGAGTGGATACTTGAACTCGATCGCGGCCAAGGCATCCCCTGGAAGGGCAACTACTCCAGCTGGCTGGAGCAGAAAGAAGCGCGCCTGGAACAGGAAAACAAGCAGGTCGATGCCCACATGAAGGCGATGAAGCAGGAGCTGGAATGGGTGCGCCAGAACCCCAAGGCGCGCCAAGCCAAGTCGAAGGCGCGCTTGAGTCGCTTCGAAGAACTGAACTCCGTTGAATACCAGAAGCGCAACGAAACGCAGGAAATCTTCATTCCGCCCGGCGAGCGCCTGGGCGACAAGGTCATCGAATTCAACGGCGTTTCCAAGGGCTTCGGCGAGCGCTTGCTGATCGATAACCTGTCGTTCAGCGTGCCGCCCGGCGCCATCGTCGGCGTGATCGGCCCCAACGGTGCGGGTAAATCCACGCTGTTCCGCATGCTGCAAGGCCGGGAGCAGCCGGACAGCGGCGAAATCGATATCGGCCCGACGGTGAATATCGCTTCCGTTGACCAGAGCCGCGAAGGGCTGGACGGCACGAAAACCGTATTCGATACCATTGCCGGCGGCGCCGATATTCTCTCGGTCGGCAAATTCGAAATGCCATCGCGCGCCTACCTCGGCCGCTTCAACTTCAAGGGCGGCGACCAGCAGAAGATCGTCGGCAACCTCTCCGGCGGCGAACGCGGTCGCTTGCATCTGGCGAAGACGCTGATTGCGGGCGGCAACGTGCTGCTGCTGGACGAACCCTCCAACGACCTCGACGTGGAAACCCTGCGCGCGCTGGAAGACGCCCTGCTGGAGTTCGCCGGCTGCGTACTGGTGACCTCCCACGACCGCTGGTTCCTCGACCGTATCGCGACGCACATCCTCGCGGCGGAAGGCAACTCGCAATGGACCTTCTTCAACGGCAACTACCAGGAATACGAAGCTGACAAGAAAAAACGTCTGGGCGAGGAGGGCGCCAAGCCGAAGCGGATACGCTACAAACCTATCAGCCGATAGTCATACGAAAAGGCGGGAGGTGCGATCACCTCCCAGCCTCATCGGTAGTATGGTCCAAGCTCCTGTAATCGCAGGGATTTCGTGGGCGTCGTGTTTTTGCATGACAATCTCCGACATCTCTTGCCATCCCCAAAAAATAAGCTCAATCTAGTACTTAGCTCTTGCTCAACCTGCATCGCAGGTTCAATTGCAAAGGTGCCTGATAATGTTGCGGGCTGTATTTCTGGATCCCTTCAAGGCCGTGCTGGGAGATATTTCCCGGCAGGAGCTTTTTTGGCTCTTCATCTCCAACGGCCATATTTCCCTGCTTTGCTCGAAGCGTGCCGCGGTGATTGCCTCGCGCGTCCGCCTCATCAGCCTGATTTTCTTCATTTGCACGCCGCTCTGGATTCCGCTGGATGCCTTGTTCCTGCCTGACGAGCTATGGCCGGCGGTGGCTATTGCGCATATCGTCGCCTCGCTTTGCTTTCTGGGATTGACGATTTCGGCGCGCAGGGTCAAGACAATCAATGTCGCTCTGGCTCACATGATGGTGATGCTGCTGGTGCCGACGGTGTTCTATTCCTTTGTTTACATCTACCTCGCCAGCGCCGATCTCGACTGGCTGGCGACCAGTTTTTCGATGGGCTATACCATCCTGCCCTTTGTCGTGGTGGCGGGCATGGGCATTTTTCCGTTGACCTATGTGGAAAGCATCGCGATTACCGTTCCCATCCTCCTGGTGCAGATCGTTGCTACCACCTTGCAGCTGCCGGTCTTCAACTGGCCTTCGTTTGTCGGCTCGTTGTGGCTGCTGGTGCTGATCAGCGGGGTTGCCACCATTTCCTGCTGTTCACAACTGGCACTGATGATATTGCTGGTGCGCGAAAATATCCGGGATCCCTTGACCGGATGTTTTGCACGCGCCAGCGGCCAGGAGATGCTCGAATTCCAGTTCGAGCTGGCCAAGCGGGCCGAGACCTGCCTGACCCTTGCTTTTCTCGACCTGGATTACTTCAAGAGCATTAACGACAGCTTCGGGCACGATGCCGGCGACCTGGCAATCCGGAATGCTGCCTCCGCGATCCAGGATCATTTGCGCGTCAGCGATTTGCTGGTGCGCTGGGGTGGCGAGGAGTTCCTGCTGGTTTTCCCCGGCACCTCCGCGGCGGAGGCCACACTTGCCCTGGAGCGGATTGCGAGGGCCGGCTTCGGCATCAGGCCGGATGGCGGCAAGCTGACGGCCAGCATCGGCCTCGCGGAACGCATCGCCGATAAGGTGGAGTCGTGGAGCGAGCTGATAGAAATCGCCGACCGGCGTATGTACCGTGCCAAGGAAGGAGGACGGGATCGGCTGATTGGGTGCGACGCCTACGAAAACTCGACCACGGAAGTGCAGGTAAGGTGACATGGCGAATGGCGAAAGATGGCGGTATCATGCACTGCGCAGTGCGTCATTCAATAACCATATGAATAAAAAGGAGAAATGCATGAGCCCTTTTGCTCACCTCGTTGGCCGCATCCTGTTGGCATTGATTTTTATTCTTTCCGGCATCGGTAAGATTTCCGATCCGGCAGGTACCGCAGGCTTCATGGAATCCATGGGTGTACCGGGCATACTTGTATGGCCGACCATCGCGCTCGAAATTCTGGGCGGTATTGCCATTGTGATCGGTTTCCAGACCCGGATCGCCGCGTTCGCGCTGGCGGCTTTTTCGATAGCCGCAGCGGTGATATTCCATCACAACTTTGCTGATCAGATGCAGATGATCATGTTCCTCAAGAATCTTTCGATTGCCGGTGGTTTACTTTTGCTTGCTGCCAGCGGTGCATTGTCGTTCGGTGTCGATTGTCGCAAATAGGCTTGTTGGCTGTTTCAGGAACTTATGGAAGTAAATCGATGACCAATTTAAGGCGAAACATGAGGTAAGCTCTCATATTTCACTATCCGGAAAAAATTGATTGGAAAAGTATTGAATATCAAGCACATTTTCCGAAATTCAGGCATGATTGCTGCTATCATTTTTTTCTGGCGTAGCTGACGCCGTCTCGCTTAATTTTTAAAGGAGGAACTTATGAAATCATTGATCCAGACATTGCTCGCTCTTTCCATCGCCGGTGTGGTGTTGGCCGGTTGCCAAAAGCAGGAAGACGCGCCTGCGGACGCCCCTGCACCTGAAGCCGCTGCTCCTGAGCAAAGCGCTCCGGCAGAAGCCGCTCCTGAGCCGGCTCCGGCTGAACCGGGCGGCTGGGTTCCTCCTGCTGATTCCGCAGCTCCTGCAGCGCCCGCCGAAGGCGAAGCTGCTCCGGCTGAAGAAGCCAAGTAAGATTCAGCAGTCTTTGGCTGTATGAAACGGCCGATGTCGAGGCCACGATTTGATCGTGCTCGACATCGGCCGTTTTTGTTTTGATTTCCTTCTGGTGTGACGGTGATGCCAATTTCGCCGGCATGCCTGCCTTTCTTTCTTTCTTTGCCCTTGGCGCTATTGCCAAAAACTGGCAGCATAAGTGCTTTCCCGCCACTCAGAATCAAGGCAAGCGCATGGACACCGAATTCATTCTGCGAGCGGCCGAAGCCGTTCATCAGGCCATCCTCACCCACGAATCCGAAATCGAATCGTTGGATCGCGCAATTGGCGACGGTGACCATTTCATCAATATGAAACGTGGCTGTGTCACCATCGTCGGCATGCGCGAAGAGCTGGCCCCACTTGCACCGGATGTTGCGCTGCAAAAAATCGGCATGAAGCTCCTTTCCACCATAGGCGGTGCTTCCGGCCCACTGATCGGCAGTTTTTTCATCTCGATGGCGAAAGCCGTCAAGGAAGAGGGGACCGAAACATTGCCGCAAATTGCCACTGCATTTTCCGCCGGTGTCGAGGCGATCAAGGCGCGCGGCAAGTCCGACATTGGCGAGAAAACGATGCTGGATGTGCTTATTCCGGTATCCCAGACTTTCACCCGTCTGACCGATGAAGGATTCGAGCGTGACTCATTGCTGGCGGTGCTCAAACGCGAAGCCGAGCAGGGCATGCTGTCAACCAAGGCTATGGTGGCCACCAAGGGGCGAGCGGCTTTTCTGGGCGAGCGTGCCGTCGGGCATATCGATCCGGGCGCCAAGAGCAGTCAGGTGATTATCGACACGATCTGCGATCTGGCGCTGACGAAATAACGTATTCCAAGCCTGCCTCAGGGCAGCGACAAGCAAGAGGAGTTCTCATGAAAAAATTCATCAACCAGGTTGATGATCTGCTGGTGGAAAGCCTATCCGGTTTTGCCGCCGCGCATCACGACATCGTCAGTCTGAATCTCGATCCGAATTACCTTGTGCGCGCCAACAAAGCTGAAAGCAAGGTGGCGCTGATTTCCGGTGGCGGTTCCGGTCACGAGCCGTTGCATAGCGGTTTTGTCGGCTATGGCATGCTGGATGCGGCCTGTCCCGGGCACGTGTTCACTTCGCCCACACCCGACCAGATGCTGGCTGCCGCTGTTGCAGCCGAGAGTGGTAAGGGGGTGCTGTTCATCGTCAAGAACTATGCTGGCGACGTGATGAATTTCGAAATGGCGGCAGAAATGCTGCCGTTCGAACATGCCACGGTGATTACCAGTGACGATGTAGCTGTCGAGAATTCGACTTACACCACTGGCCG
>CAMLME010000150.1 GCA_946481235.1 uncultured Methylobacillus sp.
TTCGGGCCGATCAGCCTGCCATCGCGCCTGAAGCGCGGCCAGATGCTCGAATTGCCGCCCAAGGAGGTCGCGGAACTGATGGAGTGGGCAGGGCTGGAGGTTGCGCGTTCGCAGCAGCGCACGCAAAAAGAACAGGCCAGCCTGGGCAAGACATTCCGGCCCAAGGAACGTAAGCCTGAAAGCCGGCCAAAAACGCTCGCTGCGCCGACTGCCAATGCGGCTGACAGGAAAAAGCCGCCGGCCCGGAAGGTTCCTGCCGCGAAACGTCGCATTACAGGCGAAACCCTGGCGCCACCCGTCCAGCAAAAACGCAGCGATCGCAATCGCGGCAGGGGTTAATCAGGCCAATTACCGGGGGTAAGGGATGGAGTCGAGCGAACACCAGCAACCGCCGGAAGTCGATACGCTGCGTCAGGTCATGTTGTGGCCGATACAGCTGATCCCGCAGGGCGAGGATCAGCAGATCCAGCATCACTGGGAATATCTGAAAGCGGCGGCCGGCAGTACGCCATGGAAGGAAATCGACGACGAATTTACCTCCGGCGCTGCCCAGTTCAGCGAGCGCCGCTATCGCGAATTCGTGACCTTCCTGCCATTCGCGCAGCGCTTCCTGTATGGCGAAGGCATGCGCAGCGAAGGCGATGCCAGTTGCGGACGTTCGCCGATCCGCGTGTTCAGCCGTAACGACATCGCCCAGGCTCGCGTCAGTTTTGGCGACGATCCCGAGCCCATCCTGCTGACGGTCGACCATGTCGACCTTTATTTTTTCTACGACATCGATGTGGCGATCCTGGTGGTCGAAGTCATCGGCAGGAAACTGACGCTGACGCAGGCGCTGGATACGATGTTCCGCCTGGGCCGGGCCTATCCCAGCCACTGGGAATCCAACGGGCGCGGCGGCCATTGCGCGCGCAAGGTCGAATGGCTGGACAGGCAGGGCGGGGTGCTGGCGACTTCCGATTACGAGCACAAGGAGCTTTACCTGAAGTTCGTTCGCGAGCATCGCGTGCCGCGTGTTGCCTCGCATTGGGAGTTCCTGCTGCAACCGCTGGTGCAGCATTATTCCGATCAGGAAGGGTCGATTCGGTATCGCGAAATCGAGTATCAGCGCATGCCGTTGATGAATTATCTGGCTTTCGACGATGTTTCGCGCCTGACGCGTGCCGACCTCATACGCCTCGGTCTCGTGACGCGCCCCGGCGATTCGCAGTCGCTGCCGTATTCCGATGGTTTTTTACGCAATTTCGAAAGCCGCTATTGCTATGACCGCCATTGGGACGAAGGGCAGGAACAGCATCGCGGCAACAATCGGTTCATCTGCAACGGGCAAAGTTTTACGGTCATCGGCAATGCCGGCGAAAGCTATTTCACCGACAAGGAAACCGGCGTCATCAGCCAGTTCCGCCATCAGTATTTCCTGCTGTTCCTGATCGCCCATTTCCAGAAAGCGGCGTTGCTGATGCTGTCCGACCGTCTGGTGCTGGCGATCAGCCGGCTTGATATCGATAATCCCTTGTCTATCAATGCGTTCCGCAAGAGCATCCGTCATACGATGGAAATCTTTTTGCGCTTCACCCAGCGTTACTGGTTCCACGCAGTATCCGACCAGGCGCAGTCGCGCGACCTGTTCGGGATGATGCTGAGTCATCTGGAAACCGGCGAACTTTTCGAACGCATGCGCCGGCGCATTCTGGATATGACGGAGTATCTCGACAGCGACCAGTTGAAGCAGCACGCCGAAACGGTTACGCGACTGACCGTGGTGACTGCTTTCGGCCTGATCGGCACTGTCGCGACTGGCGTTCTGGGCATGAACCTGTTTTCCGAGGCCGACAGCTCCTCCATGATGAAGCTGACTTATTTCATGATCGTATTCGTGCCGGTGACGGTGCTTACGCTTTATACCATCGCGAAATCCAAGCGCCTATCGGTGTTCCTGGATGCTTTGTCTAGCGAGCAGCTTGGCAAGCGTGAAAAGTTGCGTGCGTTGCTGGATATCTGGGCACGCAAACCCGAACTATAGACTCACCCTGCCTGCGAACAGGTCGCCTCAAGGCTTGGCTTCATACAAGCGGATCAAATTGCGGCCGTCATGCTTGGCCTGGTACATGGCCGTATCGGCTTGTGTGAGGATTTCATCCATGTCGATTTGATGGCCGCGGAACAACACCAGGCCGATGCTGACGGTGCAGTGGTGCTCCACTGTGGTGGGTGCGGTGGTGTCCACGGCTGCGATCGTCAATACATAAGGTTCGGCGAGGGATGTCCGGATCTTTTCGGCAACATGGATAGCCTGTTTTTTAGACGCTTCGTGATTGGCGCTCAAATCGTTCAAAAGCACGACAAACTCGTCACCGCCGAAACGCGAAACGGTATCCGTTTCGCGCACGCACTGAGAGATGCGGTGTGCCACTTCAACCAGCAGCATGTCACCCACGATATGGCCGTGCGTATCATTGAGCGGTTTGAAATTGTCCAGATCGAGAAACATGACCGCTCCGAGTTTGCGAGTGCGCTTGCTAGCCGCCATAGCCTGGCCCAAGCGATCAACTAACATCCGCCGATTCGGCAACATGGTCAGCACATCATAGAAGGCCATCTGGCTGATGGCTTCCTCCGAAGCCTTGCGCAGGCTGATATCCATGAGGGCGGCCACATAATGAGTCACTTCCTCATTCTCGTTTTTCACCGCGGTTATTGTTAGCCATTCCGGGTAAATTTCGCCGCTTTTTCGTCGGTTCCAGATCTCGCCTTGCCAGGTGCCGTGCGTCGTGATGCTTTCCCACATGGCGTTGTAAAACGCTTGGTCATGCCGGCCTGAACTTAGTAATTGTGGAGTCTTGCCTATGGCCTCGTCGGCTGTGTAGCCGGTAATCTTGGAGAAGGCACGGTTGACGCGCAGGATGATTTTGTTGGCATCGGTGACAAACATCCCTTCCTGCGATTCGAATGCGATGGCGGCGATTCTCAACTCCTGTTCCGCCTGATGCTGCCGGGTGATGTCGTGAATGATGGAGAACAGGAGCGTTCTTTCGCGTACACGGATGGGAGAAGAGTGCACTTCAACCATGCGAATTTCGCCGCTCTCCAGCTTATGTGGGAAGACAAAGTAATTGCGCTCCTGCCGCGAGCTTCGGCTGCGTTCTTCAGCAATCTTATCCGGCGGCAGGGTATTGATATCGCTGATACTCATCGTGCGCATGCGTTCTATCGAATAACCATAAAATCGACTGGCCGCAATATTGGCATCGACTATCGCCCCTGATTCGGGATCGATCAGCAGCATTACGGCAGCATTCAGCTCGAACATCTGCCGGAAACGATTTTCGCTTTCGCGCAAAATCGTTTCTGACTGTTTACGGTTGGTTACGTCACGAAAAAACCACACGCGCCCGAGGTACTGCTCATGCTGGCCGCGCAGCGCCGTCGAATGCCGCTCCAGGGTGCGACCATCTTTAAGATCGATTTCGCAATCGTCTTTCAAGTCTGGGTTGGCGTACAGTTCTTTGACACGAGAGATGAATTCCTGCGGTTCCTTTACCAGTTCGATGGCCATGGACAACACCGGACTGTCG
Organism: uncultured Methylobacillus sp.; assembly: GCA_946481235.1. The sequence goes on from CAMLME010000150.1 coordinate 3,576, forward strand.
GCGTCGCCGATGGCATACTTCCCTGCTGGAACAGGAAGTTGCCACACTTTGAAAAACTGCGGGTTATGGAACAGAATGACGCCTTTGGCATCCACAACGAGTATGCCGCTGGGCGAGGCCTCGAAAATTGCGGTGATCAGCGAATGCTGAAATTCGGGAGCGTTTGAATCGGAAGTCGTCGCAATCGAGTTTGAATCGGAATCCAATAATGGTGATACCGCATTCATAGCGTAAGACTCTGACTTTTTTACTCAATTAGCATAAATATACCGAAGTTTTCACAATCGCGGTGAGGAATGATTGGATTGATAATCTAGATGAGTTGCTCGCGTGTCAGCAGGAAAACGAATTCGTCGCCGCCGCTCACTTCCAGCCAGGTGAAGGGTAGGTGGGGATAGGCGTTTTCAAGCACGTTTCGGTTGTGGCCGATTTCGACAATCAGCAGGCCGCCGGGATGCAGGTGCTGTGCGGCGTTTTCAATCAGAGTGTGTGTATGTTCCAGGCCGTCTTCACCGCTGGCGAGGGCTAAGCCGGGTTCCTGCCGGTACTCCTGCGGCAATGCTTCCATCGATGGCGCATCGACGTAGGGCGGGTTGCTCAGGATGATGTCGTATTGCCGGTCCGCGAGTGCGGTCAGCATGTCGGACTTGATCGGATTGACATGGTCTTCCAGCCCGTAGTCGGCCACGTTGCGCCGTGCTACGGCCAGCGCATTATCCGAGATATCCACCGCATCCACTTCGGCGTTGGGAAAGGCATGTGCCGCCAGGATCGCGAGGCAGCCGCTGCCGGTGCAAATGTCGGCGACGGCGGTGACTTCTTCCGGGTTTTCCACCCATGGCGTCAGTTGCTCGCGCAGCAGTTCGGCGATGAAAGAGCGCGGCACGATGACACGTTCGTCCACGTAGAACTTGAACTCGCCCAGCCACGCTTCGCGCACCAGGTAGGCCGTCGGGACGCGCTCGGTCACGCGGCGTTCGATCAGTTGTGCGAGCTTGCGGCGTTCGGCTTCGGTAATGACGGCGTCGTAAAAGTTTTCCAGCGTGTCGTGCGGTAAATGCAAGGCTGCCATGACCAGCCACACCGCTTCGTCGTAACTGTTTTGCGTGCCGTGGCCGAAGAAAATGCCGCCTTCTTCGAAGCGCGATACGGCATAGCGCAGCCAGTCGCGGATG
>CAMLME010000151.1 GCA_946481235.1 uncultured Methylobacillus sp.
ATGCAGGAGAAATTGAAGGCAATCGTGACCGGCATCGCTTCTTCCTCCGGCGAGTTGACCCAACGCGCAAGAATCGTTGCCGCCGCGTCGCAGGATGCCCGCCAGGCTGCCCAGCGCCAGGCAGACTCTTCTTCAGCCACGGTCGCGCGCATCGAGGAAATGACGGTCAGCATCAATGACGTATCATCGATTGCACGCCAGACCGAAGACAACTCGGCAATGACCGCCGAATTGTCTGAAAAAGGCAGCGAGGCCGTGCGCGTGGCCGCGACCGAAATCGATCGCATCGCGCAGACAGTGACATCCTCTGCCGAGCAGATTCGGCAATTGCAGCAACGCTCGCAGGATATCGGCGGCATAGCCGGCGTGATCCGCGAGATCGCCGATCAGACCAACCTGCTTGCGCTCAATGCCGCCATCGAAGCGGCACGGGCGGGTGAAACCGGGCGCGGCTTTGCGGTGGTGGCCGATGAGGTGCGCAAGCTGGCGGAGCGGACGGGTAGCGCGACTTCCGAAATCGCTCGCATGATCGAGGTGATCCAGAACGAAACGCAAACCGCGGTCAGCGCGATGGAAACGGCGGTGCCGCAAGTGGAAAACGGTCTTGCGTTGGCACGGGAAGCGACCGCGGTGCTGGAGCAGATACACACGCAGGCGCTCGATTCGCTTGCCAAGGTGCGTGACGTATCGCAAGCCGCGGCGCGGCAAGTCACGACGATTGCGGATATCGCCGCCAATGTCGGCGATATTGCACGCATGTCCGAGGATACCAGCGCCTCGATGCTGAATAACGCTTCAGCGACGGTGGAGCTGGAAGGCATCGCCGAAGCGCTGCGCCGCAATGTCAGTCATTTCCGCGTGGCCTGATACTAAAAACAGCATCACTTAAGTCCGGTATTCCGGACTCCTGATGGCCCATGGCGTTTTACGTTCATGGGCCTGATTTTTTGTGATGCGTAATTAGCGGAGCTTCTCGGCTTCTGCCAGAAGCTGTGACGTCAATTGCGCGATTTCCGCTTCTTCATCGGCCGGAATAATCAGGATTGGTCGGGAGTCCGGGGGCGAGAGTACCGCCGCCTGCAGGCGGTTTGCCTCCTCTTCCAGCTTGAAGCCGAGAAAACCCAAGGGTTCGCACACCAGGGAGCGCACTTCGGCAGCATGCTCGCCGATGCCTCCGGTAAACACCAGTGCATCGATCTTGCCTGCCTTGGCAGCGAAGGCGCCGATGGCGGCGCGTACCTGGCGGGCGAAATACTCCACCGCGAATCGCGCCTGGTAGCTTTCGCTCGCCAGCAGCGCCGACATTTCACTGCCTTCGCCGCCGGAGAGCGCCCATAAGCCCATGCGGTTGTAGACCGTGTCCCGCAACGCTTTGCCGTCCATGCGCCCGGCCAGTTCGAGCATGACGCCGGGATCGAGGTCACCGCTGCGCGTGCCCATGGGAATGCCGCCGGCCGGCGTATACCCCATGCTGGTATCCAGGGACTTGAGGTTGTCCAGCAGGCACAGGCTCGCGCCATTGCCGAGATGCGCGACGACTACGCTGCCATACGCCGTATCGCCGATCAATGCCGGCAGCTGACGCGCCACATGGGCGTAGCTGAGGCCATGAAAACCGTAGCGCCGCAGTCCGAATTCCGCAGGGATGGGCAGCCGCCAGGCGAGTTCGGGCAGGGTGGCATGAAAGGCGGTATCGAAGCAGGCCACCTGGGGCGCATCGAAATGCTGCGCGCACAGGCTGACGCCCAGCAGATTACCCGGCATATGCAGCGGGGCGAGATGGCGGATATTGTTCAGCCGCTGCCGCTCCGCCTCGTCGACCACGCGGGCTGCGTCGATGATATCGCCGCCATGGACGAAACGGTGCCCGATGGCATCGGGCCGGTGTCCGCCGAGATCTTTCAGCAATGCGGAAAAGGCTTCGCCATGATCGTGTGGAAAGCCATGGCCGATATGCTCATAGCGGAAATTCCGGCGCGTGCCATCCGCCATGAACAGGCTGGCTTTGAGGCTGGACGATCCGCTGTTGATGGTGAGTATGTTCATGACGGTTGGGGTTGCGTCAGTAGGGCCACGTCCATCCCTCGGCCTCGGGCAAATCCACGCCGTGCTCGTAGGCGTAGGCTCGACATTCCATCTGCTTGTCGCGCAACCGCTCCTTGGCATGCGCCCCGATAAGCTTGAGTCTCGGAACGCGATCAATGACGTCGATGGCAAGGCTGAAACGGTCGATCTGGTTATTGATTGCCAATTCGAGGGGCGTGTTGATGTTGCCTTTTTCCTTGTAGCCGCGCACATGCAGGTTCTGGTGATTGGTGCGGCGGTAGGCCATGCGGTGGATCAGGTATGGGTAGCCGTGGAAATTGAAGATGATGGGCTTGTCCACGGTGAACAGGCTGTCGAAGTCCTCATCGGTCAACCCATGCGGGTGTTCGCTGGCAGGCGTGAGTTTGTATAGATCGACCACGTTGACGAAGCGCAGCTTGATGTCGGGAAAAGATTCGCGCAGCAGCGCGACTGCCGCCAGCGCTTCCTGCGTGGCAACATCGCCGGCGCTGGCCATAACCGCATCCGGTTCCTCGCCCGCATCATTGCTGGCCCAGTCCCAGATATCGATGCCCTTGGTGCAGTGGCGGATGGCCGCGTCGATGTCGAGATATTGCAGGTGTTTCTGTTTGTCCGCGACGATCACGTTGATGTAATCGGTGCTTTCCAGGCAGTGATTGGCAACGCTGAGCAGGCAATTGGCGTCGGGTGGCAGGTAGATGCGCGTGATCGAGGGGCTTTTGTTTACCACCACATCGAGGAAGCCCGGATCCTGATGGCTGAAGCCGTTATGATCCTGCCGCCAGACGGTGGAGGTGATCAGCAGGTTAAGCGACGATACCGGCTCGCGCCATTCGACATCGCGGCAAATCGCCAGCCATTTGGCATGCTGGTTGAACATCGAGTCGATGACATGCACGAAGGCTTCGTAGGTCGAGAAGAAACCGTGCCGTCCGGTCAGCAGATAGCCTTCCAGCCAGCCTTCCAGGGTGTGCTCGGACAGCATTTCCATCACGCGGCCGTCCGGCGCGAGTTCTCCGCCGTCCAGGTCCTCCGGCAGCATGTCGGCCATCCAGGTTTTCTTGCTGACCGCATAGACATCGTCCAGCTTGTTGGACGTGTTTTCATCCGGGCTGAACATGCGGAAACGATCCATGTTTGCGGCCATCGTGTCGCGCAGGAACTCGCCCAGAGGATGGGTATTGCCTTCCATTTCGATACCCGATTCCGGCAGCGGGACCGCATACTGGCGGAAATCCGGAAGATGCAGCGGCTTGCGCAGCTGCCCGCCATTGGCGTGCGGGTTGGCACTCATGCGCCGCTTGTCTTTGGGCGCGAGCGCCTTGAGCTCCGGGCGTAGCCGACCGTGCTCGTCGAATAATTCCTGCGGACGGTAGCTGGCGAGCCACTCATGCAATTGCGCCAGATGTTGCGGATTGGTTGTCACGCCGGCCAGCGGCACCTGGTGCGCGCGCCAGTAACCTTCCACCTTGTGGCCGTCGACTTCCTTCGGTCCAGTCCAGCCCTTGGGCGAGCGCAGCACGATCATCGGCCAGCGCGGACGCGTGGGCTTGCCACTCGTTCTTGCTTCCTGCTGAATGCGGCGGATATCCGTCACGCAGCGCTCCATCGTTTCCGCCATCAAGCGATGCATGGTCAGCGGGTCGCTGCCTTCGACGAAATGCGGAGTCCAGCCATAGCCCTTGAACAGGTTTTCCAGCTCGTCGTGCGAAATGCGCGAGAGCAGGGTAGGGTTGTTGATCTTGTAGCCGTTGAGATGCAACACCGGCAGCACTGCGCCGTCGCGGATCGGGTTGAGGAACTTGGTGGCATGCCAGGAAGTGGCCAGCGGCCCGGTCTCGGCTTCGCCGTCGCCGACCACCACGGTTACCAGCAGGTCAGGGTTGTCGTAAGCCGCGCCGAACGCATGCGAGACGCTGTAACCCAGTTCGCCGCCTTCGTGTATCGAGCCCGGCAATTCGGGCGTGCAATGGCTGCCGATGCCGCCGGGGAAGGAGAATTCCTTGAAGAACAGCTTGAGCCCAGCTTCGTCTTCGCCCTTGTCAGGGTAAAACTCGCTATAGGTGCCTTCCAGGTAAACCGGTGCCAGCACACCCGGCGCGCCATGCCCCGGTCCGGCAAGGAAAATCGCATTGAGGTCGTATTTGTTGATGAGCCGGTTCATGTGCGTGTACACGAAGCTCAATCCGGGGCTGGCACCCCAATGGCCAAGCAGGCGCTGCTTGATGTGCTCGGGCTTGAGCGGCTCTTTCAGCAAGGGGTTGTCGCGGAGGTAGATCATGCCGGCGGCGAGATAGTTGCAGGCGCGCCAGTAGGCATCGATGGCCGCAATTTCATTGTCGGTGAGCAAGGAGGAAGCGGCGTTGGTATCCATGAGATTTTCCTGTGGAATGACCATAATATTAGCATTGATAACAGATGGGGATCATGGATGATAAGGCAGGCTTGCAGCCTTTAGGTTCATGATCCGGAAAGTATGTTGCAGGGGCATGACGTTTCATCGAATTGTCATGGAAGACACTTAGCATGAGCCGATGAACCCTACGAAAGGCCATGTGTGAACATTCTTTTCCTGTCAGACGTTTACTTCCCCCGCATCAACGGCGTTTCCACTTCCATCCATACCTTGCGCCAGCAACTGGCGGCGCAAGGGCATCGCGTGCACCTGCTGGC
>CAMLME010000152.1 GCA_946481235.1 uncultured Methylobacillus sp.
GGAATCCCTCGCCAAAATCGACAAGGAACTGACCAAGTATCCCGCCGACCGCCGTCAATCGGCCGTGATGTCGGCATTGCGCATCGCGCAGGATGAACTGGGCTGGCTGTCCAAGGACACCATCGCTTTCGTCGCGCAATATCTGGGCATACCCGATATCGCTGCTTTGGAAGTGGCGACGTTCTACAACATGTATGAACTGGAGCCGGTCGGCCAGCACAAGATCACCGTCTGCACCAATATTTCCTGCGCGCTGCGTGGTTCGGACGAGATCGTCGAGCATCTGGAAAACCGCCTCGGTATCGGTTTCAACGAAACTACGCCCGACGGCAAGTTCACGCTGAAGGAAGGCGAGTGCATGGGCTGCTGCGGCGGCGCGCCGCTGTTCCATATCAACAACAAGCAAATGTGCGAGTTCCTCACGCCTGAAAAAGTCGATGAGATTCTGGAGGGGTTGAAATAATGGCGAATGAAGTCTGTTTTCGCACCCTCCATCTGCCCGATCCGGGCTCGCTGGAAACCTATCGCAGTATTGGCGGCTACGACACGCTGAAGCGCATCGTCACTGACAAGGTGCCGGCTACCGAGATCATCAACCAGGTCAAGATTTCCGGTTTGCGGGGCCGAGGCGGGGCAGGCTTCCCGACCGGCCTCAAGTGGAGTTTCATGCCGCGCTATTTCGACGGCACCAAATACCTTGTCTGCAACAGCGACGAGGGCGAGCCGGGCACCTTCAAGGATCGCGACATCATCCGCTACAACCCGCACCAGTTGATCGAGGGCATGGCAATTGCCGCCTACACGCTGGGTGCGCGCGTCGGCTACAACTACATCCACGGCGAGATCTGGGAAGACTACGTCTTTTTCGAACAGGCGCTGGATGAAGCGCGCGCGGCGGGTTTCCTCGGCGAAAACCTGTTCGGCACCACCTTCAGTTTCGATCTGTATGCGCACCACGGATACGGTGCCTACATTTGCGGCGAGGAAACCGCGCTGATCGAATCCATCGAAGGCAAGAAGGGTCAGCCGCGCTTCAAGCCGCCTTTCCCCGCCAGCTTTGGCGTCTACGGCAAGCCAACCAATGTGAATAACACCGAGTCCTACGCTTCCATTCCGTTCATCATGCAGCATGGCGGACAGGCGTTCATGGATCTTGGTGTTGCGAACTCGGGTGGCACCAAGCTGTTCGCGGTTTCCGGCCATGTCGAGAAGCCGGGCAATTACGAAGTCAACATGGGCATTCCGTTCCCCGAACTGCTGGCGCTATGCGGCGGTATCTGGAAAGGGCGCCAGTTGAAGGCCGTTATTCCCGGCGGTCCATCCACCGCAGTGATGCCGGCAGCGGCTATCATGGGCGCGACCATGGATTACGACGGTTTGTCCAAGGCAGGCTCCAGTCTGGGTGCCGGCTCCGTGATCGTGATGGATGACTCCACCTGCATGGTGCAGACACTGAAACGCCTGTCGTACTTCTTCTTCGAGGAGTCCTGCGGTCAATGTACGCCGTGCCGCGAAGGTACTGGCTGGTTGTATCGCGTGGTCAAGCGCATCGTGGATGGCAAGGGGCGCATGGAAGACCTCGATTTGCTGAGCGACGTGAGCAACAATATTTCCGGCCGCACCATCTGTGCGCTGGGCGACGCAGCGGCTACGCCGGTGCTGAGCTTTATCAAACATTTCCGACCCGAGTTTGAATACTACATTCAGCACGGCAAGAGCATGGTGACGGGTAAATAACATGCTGAATATCGAAATCGACGGCAAGCAGGTAGAAGTCGAACACGGCACCACCATCATCGACGCCGCGGACAAACTCGGCGTACCAATCCCGCGTTTTTGCTATCACAAGAAACTGTCGGTCGCGGCCAACTGCCGTATGTGCCTGGTGCAAGTCGAGAAATTCAACAAGCCGTTGCCTGCCTGCGCGACACCGGTCAGCGATGGCATGAAAATCTTCACACGTTCCAAGTCCGCCATCGAGGCGCAAAAGAGCGTGATGGAGTTCCTGCTGATCAACCATCCGCTGGATTGCCCGATTTGCGACCAGGGTGGCGAGTGCGAGTTGCAGGACATTGCCGTCGGTTACGGTGCGCCCGCTTCGCGCTACACCGAAGAAAAGCGCGTGGTGCTGAACAAGAATATCGGCCCGCTGGTTGCCACAGACATGACCCGCTGCATCCAGTGCACGCGCTGCGTCCGTTTCCTCAAGGAGATCGGCGGCATGATGGAGTTGGGCCTGATCGGCCGCGGCGAACATGCCGAGATCACTGCCTATGTCGACAAGAGCGTCGAATCCGAGCTTTCCGGCAACATCATCGATTTGTGCCCGGTCGGCGCGCTGACTTCCAAGCCGTTCCGCTACACCGCGCGCAGCTGGGAGCTGATCCGCCGTCCTTCTGTCGCACCGCATGACGGTTTGGGTTCTCAAGTGGAAGTCCATGTGAAGGGCAATCGCGTAATGCGCGTATTGCCGCGCGAGAAGGACAGCATCAACGAGTGCTGGATTTCCGATCGCGACCGTTATTCCTATGAGGGCTTGAACAGCTCTGAGCGCCTGACGGTACCGATGATCCGCCGTTGCGACCAGTGGGTGGAAACCGACTGGCAAAGCGCGCTGGAATTTGCCGCCAGTCGTTTGAAAGACACTGCGGACCGCGAAGGCGGCGAGGCCATCGGCGTGCTCGTATCGCCAAACAGCACGATGGAAGAGGGCTATCTTGCCCGCAAGCTGGCCCATGGCCTTGGCAGCGGCAATATCGATCACCGCCTACGCCGCAGCGATTTCCGCATGGATGGCCAGTTCCAGGGCACGCCGTGGATGGGTTGCAACATTCCTGATTTGCAGGAAATGGATCGCGTGCTCGTCATCGGCAGCAGCCTGCGCAATGAACATCCGCTGCTGGCGCATCGTTTGCGCCATGCCGTCAAGCTGAACGGTGCAGAGCTCTCGCTGATTAACCCGGTCGACGATGATCCGTTGGTTCCGGTTGCACACAAGGCCATCTGCACACCCAACGACATGGTTAACGTGCTATCGCAGGTCCTCAAGGCCATGTCCGGCTTGCAACGCCTTTCGCTGTGCTTGCCACCTTCGCTTAGCCAGTTGCTGGAAGGCGTTGTGGTATGGGACAACGCCAGGGCGATGGCTGAAAGCCTGGCCGGTTTGGGCAAGGATTACGATCTGGTCAACCCGCGCGTTGGCGTATTCCTCGGCAATATCGCGCAGCACCATCCGCGCTATTCCGAAATTTACAGTCTGGCCGAAGCGATCTCAGCGCTGTGCGGTGCCACTTTCGGCGTTCTTTCCGATGCAGCCAACCGTGTCGGCATGGACCTCGCCGGCGTGCTGCCCAAGCCGGACGGCCTGAATGCACGCAGCATGCTGGAACAGCCACGCTCCGCTTATGTTCTGGTCAATATCGAGCCGGAACTGGATTGCCACAACGCACAGCTCGTCAACAAGGCTTTGAATGCTGCCGGATGTGTCGTGGCCCTGACGGCATATAAATCCGAAGCGCTGCGAGATGCGGACGTACTGTTGCCCATTGCGCCATTCACCGAGACTTCCGGCACTTTCACCAGCATGGAAGGCCGAGTGCAGAGCTTTGCCGCTGCGGTCAAGCCGCAGGGCGAGTGTCGTCCAGGCTGGAAAGTACTGCGTGTGCTGGGTAATCTGCTGGGCCTGCAAGGCTTCGATTACGACAGCAGTGAGCAGGTCAAGGACGAGATACTGGCAGGCGAGCGTCCCTCGCAGTTCGTATGGAAGCGACTCAACAACAACCTGCGTCATCTGGTCGACGTCAACGTTCAGGTCAAGGAAGGCGTGCTGCAGCGTGTCGGCGAAATTCCGTTGTACCAGTCGGATGCCATCGTGCGACGTGCGCCTTCATTGCAAAAAACGCACAAGACCGGTTTTGGCCATGCGGCGATGAATGCCTCGCTGCTCGGAAAGATTGGCCTGAGCGAAGGCGATCATGTGCGCGTGACGCAAGCGGGCATCAGCGTTGAGCTGCCAGTTCGTCGCGACGACCGCGTACATGATGATTGCGTGCGCATTCCGGTCTGCACCGAAACCGCCGCGCTCGGCGACCTGTTCGGCGAACTTACGGTGGAGAAAGTCGCATGATGGATGCGCTCCAGCAATTATTCGGGCCACTATGGCCGGTAGTGTGGAACCTGGCCAAGATCGTCGCCATTATCCTGCCGCTGATGGGGGCGGTAGCCTACCTGACGCTCGCTGAGCGCAAGGTCATCGGTTTCATGCAAGTGCGTATCGGACCGAATCGCGTTGGCTACTACGGCCTGCTGCAACCTTTGGCGGATGGCATCAAGCTGCTGTTCAAGGAAATCATCCTGCCGACGGCTGCGAACAAATTCCTGTTCCTGCTGGCACCTGTCCTGGTGCTGGGACCTGCGTTGGCGGCATGGGCGGTAGTACCTTTCGACCTGAATCTGGTCCTGGCTGACATCGACGCCGGCCTGCTGTATATCCTGGCGATGACCTCGGTCGGTGTGTATGGTGTGATCATCGCCGGTTGGGCATCGAACTCCAAATATGCCTTCCTCGGATCGCTGCGCAGCGCAGCCCAGATCGTGTCCTACGAAATCGCGATGGGTTTCGCGCTGGTGGGCGTGCTGATGGCGGCCAACAGCCTGAACCTCGGCAAGATCGTGTTGGCGCAGTCCGGCGGTTTCTGGCAATG
>CAMLME010000153.1 GCA_946481235.1 uncultured Methylobacillus sp.
TGGAATCCAGTTGCGGCACGTTGGGGCATCTGTATATGGAAATGATTGCGCGCGAAGGTCCGGCGCTCTGGCCGGCGAGCCGGCTGCATGGGTTGCAGCCGGCGATGCTGTCCTGGCTGGAGCGTTACGGCCATTCATCTGCGGAAGCAGAGCAGGGTGCCTCGCAAGTCGCAGCCATGCTCGCGGCTACGTTGGATAGCGCGGATGGCCAGTGGGTATTGCAGAAGCGAGAACAGGAGGATGCCGAGCTGGTGCTGTCGACCGCCGACGAAAGGCGCGTGGCGACCCATATAGTCGATCGCACCTTCGTCGAGAATGAGGAGCGCTGGGTGATCGATTACAAATCCGCGTGCCTCGATGCCGTTGATGGCCTGGCACGGTATGCGGAGCAATACCGCCCGCAACTGGAACGTTATGCTGGATTATTCACGAGGGAGGGGCGGCCAGTGCGCAAGGCGGTATTTTTCCTGGCGCATGGCAAGCTGGTGGAGCTCTAGCGCTTTCGCTGCATTTGCAGCACGATGCCGACCAGCTCGTGCTGCTTGTGCGTCCCGGTCTTGTTGAACGCGTGTTTCAGATGCTGACGCAAGGTCTGCATGCTGATATTCATGCGTTCGGCGATTTCAGCCATGCCGTAGCCATCGGTCAGCAGCATTGTGCATTCGCACTCGCGCGCTGTCAGCTGGAAGCGCGCCTGCAGGCGGTCGTACCACGCCATATGGTTCGCATGGGTATCATGGATGATGACCAGCGCCTGTTGCGTGTCGAGCAATGCATTGAGGCGCAGCTTGTATGGCAGCTTGCCGGAGGGGCGGCGGATGCTCAGCTCCACCTTTACGGAGGCTTCACCGCGTTCGAGCATGGCACCCAACGCGGATGACAGCTTAAGGCGATCTTCCTCCAGGCTGGCACGGAAACCTTCTTCGGTGATGGTCAGGCCGTCGTCCTGCGCCAGGATTTTCAAGGCGTGAGAGGAGGCGTAGAAAATTTTTGCTTCCTTGCCCAGCAATACCAGCGCCTGTCCCATGCTGTCCAGCGCTTTCTCCAGGCTGCGGATACGCTCGTGCGGGTCGATCAGGGAGGCAATCGAATCGAGTAATTTTTTCTCGGCGGGCAGGGCAGGGCTTTCTGCCATGCCGGTTATTGCAGGATCCGCAAAAATGAAATCGTCTTTCATAGGCTTTTTATAATCAAACCTGGAAGCGTTTGACAGATTCTTTCAAGCTTCTCGCCAGCTCTTCCAGTCGGGTTGCCGCGCTTGCGGTTTGCGTAATCGAAGCGGTATTTTCTTCAGCCATGACGGCGATTTGTTCGATATTGCGTGCAATCTCGCCGCTGGCGATGTTTTGTTCGCGCACTGAAATCGTGATGTTGTCTACGCCGGCATTGGCCTGTGTCGCTGCGTCGCGCGTGCGTGCCAGTGCTGCGGCGGCAGTTTGCGTCAGTTCGCGGCTTGATTCGAGAAACTGCCGTCCGCGATCCAGGGTGGTGCTCACCTTGGTCGATTGTTCTTCGATGGAGCGGGTAACGCTGTCGATTTCGTTGGCGGATTGCGCCGATTTTTCGGCCAGCTTGCGCACCTCGTCGGCGACAACGGCGAAACCCCGTCCCGCCTCGCCAGCCCGTGCTGCCTCGATCGCAGCATTCAACGCCAGCAGGTTGGTTTGCTCGGCGATATCTTTCACCTGCTGCGTCATGGAGGTGATGATGGTGGTGTTGCTGACGAATGCGTTCACCGACTGGGCGATTTCCTGCATCGCGGTCACGGCCTTTTCCATTTCCTGCGAGAGCAGCTGCAATCTTTCATTGCCCATATGCGTTTCCTGAACGCTGGAGTGCGACAGGCTGCGCACATGCTCCGCATTTTCTGCCACCGAACTGATGCTGGCGGTGACTTCCTCAATGGCGCTGGCAGTGCTCATCGCTGCTTCGCTTTGCGCCTGCGAGCCTTGCACGATGTGACGCGAGGATTCGGCCAGGGTCGAGGCCGACTGCATGACGTGATCCGTGGATTGCTGGACGTTCAGAATGATGGTGCCGAGGTCCTTGCGGATTTTTTCGGCGCTGGCAGCAACCTCGCCGATTTCATCCTGAGTGGTGCGGGCGACCTCTTTCGAGAAATCGCCTTGAGCCAGACGTTCGAGATCGCGAGCCAGTTGATGTGCCGGTGCGACAATGTTTTTTTGAACCAGCCCGAGGAAGGTGAAGAATGCCAGGATGATCGCCAGGCCCATCAGGCCGAGGCTGGTGAGCACGTCTTGCTGCAATTCCGCAGCTGCAGCTGCGGGCAGTTTGCTTCCTGCATCCCATACCTGCCACAGTCCGAAGAGTGCGGCTGCCAGTAAGAGGAGGGTGCCCATGCCGGTAATCAGCATCAGTTTGTTGCGAATACTGCCCGTAATCAGGTTGCCCAGCCACTGCATGAATCTTTCCCCCTTTGGAAATTACGCGGTCATTTTTCTTGTCGGATCAATGATGGTGCCGCTTCAATGCTTTCAAGTGTCGTCGTATGTACCATATCATGAAGACCGCCGCAGCGAACACGATTACGTAGTGAAACTCGTGAAAATATACTTTCAGGCTTTCCCAGTTTTCGCCCATCTTCATCCCGGCATAAGCCAGCAGCCAGCACCAGATAAGTGAGCCGGTAAAAGTATAAAGGATGAACTTCCCCATGTGCATGCGCGCGATGCCGGCAGGAAAGGCGATGAAGGTGCGTACCGCCGGCAACAGACGTCCGATGAAAATGATGATTTCGCCGTGCTTCTCGAACCAGCGGTCGGCGATGTGCAGGTCGTGGTGCGAAATCAGCACCCATTTGCCGTATTTTTCGACCAGCGGCCGGCCCCCGAACATGCCCAGGTAATACGCCGGAATGGAGCCCAGCACGCAGCCGATCGCTCCGGCCAGTGCGACGCCCCACAACGTCATTTCACCCTTGAAAACCAGGTAGCCGGAAAACGGCATGATGATTTCGGAAGGCAGGGGAATGCAGGCGGATTCAATTGCCATTAGCAGTACGACGCCGCCGTAGCCGAGGGTGGAAATGACGCCAATGATCCAGCCGGCGAGTATCGCAATGAGTTTTTCAATCATGAGCGAATTCTAACCTTAGCAAGCCATGCGGCAAAGGTGGGAATTACTGCAGGTCGTAGATCAGGCCCCGGATGTATTCTGCCCGCATCGCAATATCTTCCTTGGCTACCGCGAGGCGCAGCTTGTCCGGGCCGTTCATGCGTGCGTGGCGGTTGGTTTGCAGCAGACGAATCAGCTTGGTCGGATCGAGGTCGGCCTTGGGGTCGAACTGCAACTGGATGATGTCGGCACTGGCGTCCACTTTCATGATGCCAAGCGGCTTGGCCAGGATACGCAGCTTGTGGCACTCCAGCAGCGCCACTGTTTGGGGTGGCGGCATGCCGAAGCGGTCGATCAGTTCTTCCTGCATCGTTTGCAACTGTTCGCTGGTGGTGCAATTGGCGAGACGCTTGTAGATCACCAGACGCTCGTGCACGTCCGGGCAGTAGGCGTCAGGCAGCAAGGCGGGGGTATGCAGGTTGATCTCGGTGGTGACGCCCAGCGGCGCATCGAGATTGGGCTCCTTGCCGGCCTGCAATTGCTTCACTGCGTGCGCCAGCATTTCGCTGTAGAGGTTGAAACCGATTTCCTGCATTTCGCCGGATTGCGAATCTCCCAGCAATTCGCCCGCGCCGCGGATTTCGAGATCGTGCATCGCCAGATGGAAACCGGCGCCGAGGTCTTCCAGCAGCTGGATTGCATCCAGCCGTTTTTCGGCCTGGGGCGTGATCTTCACATCCGGCTCGGTCAGCAGGTAGGCATAAGCCTGGTGGTGCGAACGACCGACACGGCCGCGTAGCTGGTGCAATTGGGCTAATCCAAACCGGTCGGCGCGGTTCATGATGATGGTGTTGGCGCTAGGCACGTCAATGCCGGTTTCAATGATGGTGGTGCACAGCAGCAGGTTGAAACGTTGCTGGTAGAAGTCGCGCATCACGTGTTCCAGTTCGCGTTCGCGCAACTGACCGTGGGCGATGCTGATGCGGGCTTCCGGCAGCATTTTTTCCAGTTTGTCGCGCATTGCATAGATGGACTCGACTTCGTTGTGCAGGAAATACACCTGCCCGCCGCGCTTCAGTTCGCGCATCACCGCTTCGCGTATCACGCCTTCGGACCAGGAGGAAACAAAGGTCTTGATCGACAGGCGCTTTTGCGGCGGCGTGGAGATCATCGAAAACTCGCGCAGGCCTTCCATCGCCATCGACAGCGTACGCGGGATCGGCGTTGCGGTCAGCGTCAGCACATCCACCTCGGCACGCATCGCTTTTAGCTGCTCTTTCTGGCGTACGCCGAAGCGGTGCTCTTCGTCGATGATGGTGAGACCCAGGTTCTTGAACTTGACGTCCTTCTGGATCAGGCGATGCGTGCCGATGATGATGTCGATGTGCCCGGCTTCCAGTCCCGCCAGTGCTTCCTTCTGCTCCTTGGCGGTGCGGAAGCGCGAGATTTCGGCGATCTTGATCGGCCATTCGGCGAAGCGGTCGGTGAAGTTGTTGTAGTGCTGTTCGGCGAGCAGTGTGGTCGGCACCAGTACCGCCACCTGTTTGCCGCCCATTACAGCGACGAAGGCGGCACGCAGCGCGACTTCGGTTTTGCCGAAGCCGACATCACCGC
>CAMLME010000154.1 GCA_946481235.1 uncultured Methylobacillus sp.
TGGGCCTGACCGATGCGTTCTGCCTCTTCGAAGAGCAGGAGTGCATCTATTCCTGGTGGGATTACCGCATGGCCGCGTTCCGCCGCAACCTCGGCTTGCGTATCGACCATATTCTGCTTTCGCCCGAGCTGGCCGCCGAATGCTCTGCCTGCTGGATCGACAAAGGGCCGCGCAAGCTGGAGCGACCTTCGGATCATACCCCGGTCATTGCCGATCTGGCAGTGGAGTAGCGAGCTATTGTTTGGCGCGGATATTGAGCTGCTTCAGCTTGCGGTATAAATGGGTACGCTCCAATTCGACCGCTTCCGCGACCCTGCTCATGTTGCCGCCTGCCTTGGCAATGTGATAGTCGAAATAAATGCGCTCGAAGGCATCACGCGCATCGCGCAGTGACATGTTCATATCCAGCGGAAGCGGAGCTGCAACAGGAGCTGCAGGCTCAGGAACCGAGAATTGTTCCAGCACCCGAGCGGCTTCCTCCAGAGTGATTTTTTCGCCTATCGTGGTCAGCATCAGGTTTTTGACAGCCACCTTCAGTTGAGCAAGATTCCCCGGCCATTCGGCATTACGCATCGCATTCAGCGCCGCCACATCGAATTCACGATATTGCTGAACCTCTCCGCTTTCCGCCAGGAAAGTGGCCATCGCCTTGACGAGATCGGGAATATCCTCGCGATGATCCGCAAGCGGCGGAATATCCAAACTGGCCGCAGAAAGCGCATGCAGCAAGGCTTCTTCGAACTGCCCGGCCTGCACCATTTGCGGCAACGCACGAGTCGTGGCACATACAACCCGCGTTCCATACTTGTCTGCCTTGCCAAGCAACAGCAGCAATCCCTTTTGCTCGGTCTTGCCGAGCTCAGCCACTTCCGGCACGTAAATCAAGCCGTCGCGGGTTTGCTCCAGCAGCTCCAGCGGCGCATTGGCCAGCTTTTCAGGCTGCGTAAGTTCCAGCCAGGGAGTTTCCGGCCGGTGCAGAAAACGGGCGCACAATTCGGCGCCACAGCCGCGCGCGCCGATCAATAGCAAGGGCACCTTGAGGCCATCCAAATGCTCCAGCCGGGTGCGCAAATCGGCGATTGCCGCGCTCTTGCCAAGGCTGAGCAGGTTCATGCCGGTACGCGGCTGATGTTCTGCATGTTTCAGGGCGGCATTTACGGTTTTGAGCAGCTTTTGTAGCGCAATCGGCTTTTCCAAGAAGTCGAAGGCACCGATGCGCGTCGCCTCGACGGCGGTATCGATCGTGCCGTGACCGGACATCATCACCACCGGCATCGTCAGCAATCCGCCATTGCCCCACTCTTTAAGCAGGCTGATGCCGTCGCAATCCGGCATCCAGATATCCAGCAGCACCAGATCGGGGCGCTCCTGCTGACGCGAGTCGCGAGCCTGCGCTGCATTTTCCGCGAGCTTGACGTGGTAGCCTTCGTCGCGCAGGATTTCGCTCAGCAGCTCGCGAATGCCGACTTCGTCGTCCACGACAAGAACCTGACGCGCCGTCATGCAGCCTCCTTCACCGGCAGGAGCAGCGAGACCACTGCTCCACCTTGCGGTTGATTTTCGATCTTGATATTTCCTCTGTGCTCTTCAACGATTTTTTTCACAATTGCGAGGCCAAGGCCAGTGCCATGGCGCTTGGTAGTTACATAGGGCTCGAAAGCGCGTGCAATCAGCTCTGGCGGGAAGCCGGGGCCGTTATCTGAAATCGCAAGCCTTACCATACCATTTTCAGAAGTTATTTTCACATGGATAACCGAGTTCGGTCGCCCTTCAAGTACATCCTGCGCATTCTTCAATAAATTATGCAGCACCTGCCGCAGCATTGTCGCATCGCCGTGAACAGCCGGTACTTTATCTTCGAGTTCCAGGCGGATCTGGATATTATGAGACTCATATAACGCCAATACATCCCGCACCAGGTCATTGAGGTCCAGAGCCCCCAGATTGAGTGCCGGCGAACGCGCATATTCGCTAAATTCGTCGACCATGCTTTTCATGGCCGATACCTGGCCGACTATCGTTTGCGTGGCACGTCGCAGCATGGCGGCGTCGGCACCTTCCAGTTTGTCGCTGAGTTTGTGCTCCAGGCGTTCCGCCGACAACATGATAGGGGTCAATGGATTCTTGATCTCATGCGCCAGTCGCCGTGCGACTTCGCCCCATGCCGCATCGCGTTGTGCCTGCATAAGTGTCGTGACATCGTCGAACACCACTACGTAACCGCTTTCCGTACCCCTGGGAAGGCGCGTGCCACGTACCAGCAATACCTGTTTTCCTTGCGTGCTTTCGATGTCAAGTTGCTGTTGCCACTCCCCGGTTTTTTCATCGGCGGAGTGAACCAGCACAGCCTGAAGCAACGTCGTCATCGCAGGCGATTGCGCCAGTCTTTCAAGCGGCTGACCCAGTGCCGGGGCCAGATCGACCCCAAGAATATGGGCCGCAGAAGGATTGAAAGTACGCATCCGGAAGCGGTCGTCGAATGCCATGACACCGGAGGAAAGATGCGACAAGATGGTTTCGAGATAGCCTCGCGCCGCCTCCACCCGAGCCCGGTTGCGTTCTGCGGCCTGTGTCGCTTCGGATAACTGACGCGTCATACTATTGAAGGATTGCACCAACACCCCCAACTCATCCTTGCCGTGTGCCGGCAGCATTTTCCCGTAATCGCCGCTGGCAATCGCTCGTGTGCCTTCTGCCAATAAACCCAACGGCGCCGACAGGCGGCGGCTCAGCACAAAAGCAAATGCCAGCGCGGATAACATTGCCAGCATTAGCACCAGGGTAAGCGTAAGCGCAAACACCTCCTTGAGTGCGGTACGGGTGTAGGAAAGCTCCTGGTAATCCTGATAGACCGCCTGCACCGATTCAGCAGTCAGCGACAAGGATTTCGGCACCGGCTGCAACAGCTGCAATATCCTGGTTTCACCATGAATGTCGGCGGTATTGACCGGTGCCAGCACACGCAGATACAACCCCTTATCGGGAATCGGCTCGATTTTTCCGTAAACGCGCTGCCGCGCCTGACGTAATTGCGGAACGGTGGGTAGATCGGGCAGGAAACTGGATGCATCGGCACTGGAAAATGCAAGGATGCGACCTTGCAGCGTCAGCAGTACCGCATCCTGCACACCACTACGCTCGCGCAGATCGTTGAGCAGCGAAAGATGCGAAGTGGAGGGCTGAAAAGCCAGCGATATCGCCATGTTCTCGCCCTTCTCTTCGAGATCGACCAGCAGGATGTCGATCGCGCTCTGCCCGAGTCGCAGGCCGCCATCCAGCGCCGCCTCGACTTTTACGTTGAACCAGGACTCGATTGAACGGGTGAGGAAATTGACCGAAACCGCATAAACGATCAGTCCGGGGATCAACGCCATCAAGGCAAACATGCCAAGCAGCCGCAAGGTCAGCCGGCTGCCAATCACCTGATTGCGCATCTGTCGGTAAAGCTTCCACAACTGGAGGCTGATCAGGATGATAAAAAACACCGCGAGAGCAATGTTGAGTGCCAGCAGCAGGGTGTAGTTCTGCCCGGACAAGGCGGTATTCGCACTGGCATGGGAGAGCAGATAGAGTAATACCGCGCCCAAAACTGCGGAAATGAAAACGATGTACTTCATTTACACGCGCAAACTCGGAGAGCCGACAACTCGATTTTTGTCATGGATGCTGAAGGTTCGGAACCCAGCGATAGCGCTCCGAAATCAGCGTCCATTTTTCGGAGCCCAAGGCCTCGACCTGCAAGGCTTTCGGCAAACGTGAATGATCCAGTCGGAAGCGCAGGATGGCCTGATAGCTTTCTCCCTGGGAAATATCCGACTTATCCAGCACTACCCAATCCCGCAAACTCGAGAGCTCATCTTTCGCTTCCTGCAAGGTAGTAAAGGATTTCTGATGCTGATCGATATTGATAAGGTACTGCCTGGAGAGCGCATGATAGCTGAGCTGGATCAGCTGGCTCTTGGTGGTGATTTCATCGTCGAACCAGTATTCCCGTGGGGATAGCAACTGGAACTCGATCAGGAAGCTCAGTTTGACCCCTTTGCTCAGCGCAGCTTCGACTTCGGGTGAAAAGGCGATTTCAAAATCGGCATTGAGCTCATAGGCATTATCGCCGGGGACCAGTTCTGCATTTTTTACCTGTATGCCCTCCGCCGCCGCATTGAAAATGCAACAGCAGATCAACCATAGCCACAAGTAGCTAAATTTTTTGCAATAGTGCGTAAAAGAATCCGTCATGTTCAGCACTTGGCAGCAATAGGCCGTCCCTCAGCCCGGCAAGCGGGAGTTGTCGAGCGTCCGCCTGCTCAGCGAGGAACGCATCGATTTGTCGTTGATTTTCTTCGAAAAATATCGAGCAGGTCACGTACAGCAATTTACCACCGTTTGCCAAGGTACGCCACAAACCGCGCAGTATCCGCGCCTGCTGGCTTCTAAAGCTGTTCAGATCCGCTTCGCGGCGCAGCCATTTGATATCGACATGCCGCCGGACTATGCCGGATGCACTGCAAGGCACATCGGCCAGGATGCGGTCGAACGGCTGGCCGTCCCACCAGGTGTCGGGGTTGCCGGAATCGCCTGCTACCAGCTTCGCAGATAATCCGAG
>CAMLME010000155.1 GCA_946481235.1 uncultured Methylobacillus sp.
ACCGGCACCACTGCTTACGCGCTGTCAGCCGGCGGCCCCATCTTGCATCCGACGCTGGAAGCCATCGCGCTGGTCCCGATCTGTCCGCATACCTTGTCCAACCGTCCTTTCGCGATCAACAGCGCCAGCAGGGTCGAAATCACGCTGCTGCACGCCGACGATGCCCGTGTGCATTTCGACGGGCAACTGCATTCCGACTTGCATCCTGGCGACAAGGTGGTGGTGCAGCGTCTCGAGAAAACGGTCACGCTGCTGCATCCGCGCGGACATAGCCACTACGCGATGCTGCGTGAAAAGCTGCACTGGGGTTAGCTGGCGGACTTATGCTGCGCTCGCTTTCCTTACGTGATTTTGTCATCGTCGACCGGCTCGATCTTGAGTTCGGCGCGGGATTTACCGTCCTCACCGGCGAAACCGGCGCAGGCAAATCCATCCTGATCGATGCCCTGTCGCTGGCGCTGGGCGAGCGGGGAGAGTCAGGACTGGTGCGCCAAGGCTGCGAAAAAGCCGAAATCAGCGCCGAATTTTCCGTGGCCGATCTGCCGGCTCTGCATGCCTGGCTCAAAGACAACGAACTGGCGGGAGACGACGGGGCCTGCCTCATGCGGCGCATTGTTTATGCCGATGGCCGCTCGCGCGCCTTCATCAACGGTTTCAACGCAACCATGCAGCAATTGCGCGAGGCCGGCGATTTCCTGGTTGATATCTATAGTCAGCACGCCCATCACTCGCTACTCAAAACCGCCAGTCAGCGCGTGCTTCTCGATGATTTCGGCGGCACGTCTGCCTTGGCGGCACAAGTAGTGATCGCTCACAAGCGCTGGCGCGAACTGCATGAAAAACGCAGCGAAATGGAACGCAATGCTGCAGCTTATGCCGAAGAGCTCGCCGAACTGCGCGACCAGGTACGCGAACTCGCCCAGCTAAATCCTTCGGCGGAAGAGTGGGAAAGTTTGCAACAGGAACACAGCCGCCTTGCGCACGCTGCGAGCCTGCTCGCCGGCGGAGAGGAGTGCCGCGAGCTGCTGGCGGAGAACGAAGCCTCCGTGTTGCGCCAGCTGCATGCCGCGCAGCATAAATTGCAGGAATTGAGCGAATACGATCCGGCGATGCAGGAGGCGCTGGACAGCCTGGATGTCGCCGCGATTCAGATCGAGGAAGCCGATCGTTTCCTGAACAAATACCTGAACCGCGCCGAACTCGACCCGGAGCGGTTGAATGAAGTCGAATCCCGCATCCAGGCCGTCCATGCCGCCGCGCGTAAACATCGCTTTCGGCCAGAGGAGCTGCCGGAACTGCTGGTCAAATGGCAGGATCGCATGGCGGAGCTGGAAGGCGTCAGTGACGATGGAGCGCTGGCGAGGGAAGAGTCGGCCGCCCGCGATCTGTACATGGAACTGGCCACCGAGTTGAGCGCTGGCCGCAAGAAAGCCGCTGCCGAACTGGGCAAGCTGGTCAGTGCCGAAATGCAGCGTCTCGCGCTGTCCGGCGGCAGCTTTGCCGTGGCGCTGGAGGCCTTGCACGAAGGTACTGCCCACGGGTTGGAACAGGTGGAATTTCTCGTTGCCGGTCACGCGGGTGTGCCGCCGCGCTCGCTGGCGAAAGTGGCGTCCGGCGGCGAACTGTCGCGTATCAGTCTTGCCATCCGTGTGATTACCGCGCAGCAAGGCGCAACGCCGACGATGATTTTCGACGAAGTGGATGTGGGCATTGGCGGCGGCGTGGCAGAAGTAGTCGGGCAGCTGCTGCAATCACTTGGGGCTTCGCGTCAGGTGCTAGTAATTACTCACCTTCCGCAGGTCGCGGCGCAAGGCGTGCGCCATTTGCGCGTCAGCAAGTCTGTCGCCAACGGCAACACGCTGAGCCGCATCGAGCCGCTGGATCCGGTCGAACGCATCGAGGAAATCGCCCGCATGCTGGGCGGTATGGAAATTACGGAAACGACGCGCCGCCATGCGGCAGAAATGCTTGGAGTTTGAAAATGTCTGATCTCGGCCCAGTCTCATCTCCCTGCATTGGGGTCTGCCGCATGGATAACGAGGCAGAGGTATGCGCAGGTTGCCTGCGTACCCGTGACGAAATCGCCGCATGGTCTACCATGCCGGATGTCGAAAAGCGGCAGTTGCTGCAAGTGCTCGAGCAACGCCTGGCGGAAAGCGTCGATTTCGACTGAAATAAGCTTTTATTGTGCAGCTTCAATCCACCGATTGCTGCGCATCCCCTTGCTTCCCGAATTTCTTGTCGCGCACATACAGACTCTTCTCTTTTTTGCGCACTTCAAACAGGCCGATGGCAGTAATCAGGTCCGAGAGTTTGGAATAGCCGAAATTGCGTGAGTCAAAAGATGCCTGTTTGGAGATGTGGGAGCCAACCGCACCCAGTCCCGCCCAGCCTTCTTCATCGGCAGCGGCCTCCACTGCCTTGTGCAGCATGTTGACCAGACGCTGGTTGCCTTTGAGCTCTTTGGAGGACTGCTTGGCGGCGGGAAAGCTCGGTGGGGCTGGGGTGAGTTGAGCGCTGGCTGAAGTTTCCGCTGTTTTTTGCACAAGGCTCGGCACGGTTTCCTGAACAATTATTTCGGGTGCGGCTTCCGCTGTTCCCAATTGCTCCAGGTAAAGAAATTTCGAGCAGGCATTGACGAAAGGCTCCGGGGTCTTCTTTTCGCCGAAACCGAAAACCTTCACGCCGCTGGCACGCAGGCGCATTACCAGCGGCGTGAAGTCGCAGTCGCTGGAAGCCAGGCAGAAACCGTCGAGGCGCTGGGTATAAAGCAGGTCCATCGCGTCGATGGCCATGGCGATATCGGTGGCGTTCTTGCCCTTGGAGTAATCGAATTGCTGGATGGGCTGGATGGCATAGTCATGCAACACGTTTTCCCAACTTCTGAGTGTCGTGCTTTTCCAGTTGCCGTAAGCGCGGCGAATATTGATCACGCCGTATTTGGCGAGCTCGTCGACGATTTCGTCGATTTTCGAGGCGGGGCTGTTGTCTGCGTCAATCAGCAGGGCGATGCTTGCTTCTTGTTCCATAAGACCTCCCAATCTGCCAGATGGTAATATGCACCATTCTGAGTAGCATGCCAAACCACTTTCCTGCATGACGGACATTTCCCATATTTTTGCTGCCGACGGCGCATTGGCCGAGACCATTCCCGGCTATCGCACGCGTGCGCAGCAGGTGGAGATGGCCCAAGCCATCGCCGATGCCATCGACCATTGCCGTGTGCTGGTAGCGGAGGCCGGGACGGGCACCGGCAAGACCTTCGCCTATCTTGTTCCGGCGTTGCTATCCGGCGGCAAGGTGATTGTTTCCACCGGCACCAAGACCTTGCAGGACCAGTTGTTCAATCGCGACCTACCCGCAGTGCGTGACGCGCTCAAGGTGCCGGTCACGGTGGCGATGCTGAAGGGCCGCGCCAATTACGTCTGCCACTTCCATCTGGAACGCGCCGCCAATGAAGGGCGCTTCCTCAACCGCGAAGACGCAGGCTACGTGCATGTCATCCGCAATTTCGCTAAATCGAGCTCCACCGGCGACAAGAGTGAGCTTTCCGAAGTGCCTGAAAACGCCACCATCTGGCCGGCGGTGACCTCCACGCGCGATAACTGCATCGGCCAGGAGTGCGCCTACCACAAGGAGTGCTTTGTCATGGAAGCGCGCAAACGTGCGCTGGCGGCGGACGTGGTGGTGGTCAATCATCACCTGTTCTTCGCCGATGTGATGCTGCGCGACGAGGGCGTGTCCGAATTGCTCCCGGCCGCCAACACGGTAATCTTCGACGAGGCGCACCAGTTACCCGAAACTGCGGGCCTGTTCTTTGGCGAGGACATTTCCACCAGCCAGATCATGGACCTGGCGCGCGATGCGCATGCCGAATTCCTGACCAGCGCCAAGGATTGCGTCGCCTTGCCCGAAGCCACCGCCGCACTGGAAAAAGCGGTGCGCGACTTCCGTCTGGTGTTCGGCCTGGACGGCGCACGCATGCCGGTGCAGAAGGCGTTGGAGCGCAACGGTTTCAATGATGCCTTCGATGTTATGGCGGAAAAGCTGAAGGCGCTCGCCGCCGTGCTGGAAACGCAGGCGGAGCGTGATCCGGCGCTGGAAAACTGCTGGCAGCGTGCACTTGCACTCGAAGCCCAGCTCAAAAGCTGGCGCGCAGGAGCGGATGCCAACCTGGTCCGCTGGGTGGAGGTTTTTACCCAGTCGGTCCAGTTGCACGCGACGCCGCTCTCCATCGCCGAAATTTTTGGAAAGCAGATGGAAGGCCATCCTCGCGCCTGGATATTCACTTCCGCGACGCTCGCGGTCAAAAGCGATTTCGGCCATTACCTCGGCCAGATGGGCCTGCCGGAAGCGATCACCGCGCGCTGGGACAGCCCTTTCGATTACCCCACGCAATCGATACTTTACGTGCCGCAGGGCATGCCTGCGCCGAACAGTCCGGGCTATGTGCCTTCAGTAGCTGCCACAGCGCTACCGGCGATCAAGGCCAGCCGCGGTCGCGCGTTTATCCTGTGCACCAGCCTGCGTGCGATGCGCGAGATTTACGCGCTGCTCAAGGA
>CAMLME010000156.1 GCA_946481235.1 uncultured Methylobacillus sp.
CGCAAGCGCTGTTGCCAGGCCGCTGGGGCGGGCTATTGATCTATCTGATGCTCCGGGCCAACTGAAGATATCGATCATGCCGGGCCTCGCAATTTGCATCCCTTCGCAGTCAGGAATCCATCGAACAGACACCAAATGGTGAGGATGCGAGAAATGACATAAACTGTTGCTGTAAAAGGATTATCGCACTCACATTGCGGGACTTCAAACCATGGATACGATCAGCGTCGTGAAAGGCCTGCTAGCCCATACGCTCCAGCTCGGACGGCGCGTTGATGCGTATACGGCGGACTCCCCTTTGCTCGGCGCCATCCCCGAGCTCGACTCCATGGCTGTCGTCAACCTGATCACCGCGATGGAGGAACACTTCGGGTTCGTGGTGCAGGACGATGAGATCAATGCCGAAGCTTTCGCTACGTTAGGCTCCCTGGCCAGGTTTGTCGACCGGAAACTCAGGCAATGACAATGCGCCAGGCCGGTTTTGAGATTGAGCCTTTTTTTCTGACCGGCAGAGATGGCGCATTATTCTGTCTTTATCTTGCTCCCCGCGACCGTGCGCCTAAGGCCGCCATACTCTATCTCCATCCTTTCGCGGAAGAGATGCACAAATCCCGGCGCATGGCGGCGCTGCAAGCCCGCAACCTGGCGGCAAACGGTTATGCCGTGCTGCAGGTCGACCTCACCGGCTGCGGCGACAGCGCCTGCGACTTCGGCGATGCCCGCTGGGATACCTGGTGCGACGATGCGCGCCGCGCGCATGCCTGGCTGACGGAGCGGGCGCCCGGACCGA
Organism: uncultured Methylobacillus sp.; assembly: GCA_946481235.1. The sequence goes on from CAMLME010000156.1 coordinate 791, forward strand.
TGATGTTGTGGGGCCTGCGCAGTGGCGCCGCCCTGGCGGTCGTCATGGCAGGAGAACTTTCCGGCGTCTCGCGCCTGCTGCTGTGGCAGCCCATGATCAACGGCGAACTGTTCCTGCAGCAGTTTCTGCGTATCAAACTGGCGAATGAAATGTTGAGTGCAGGGCAGTCGCACAGCGGCACCACTGGGCTTCTCGCCCGCCTGCAGGCGGGTGTCGCGATCGAAATCGGCGGCTATTTGCTGTCCCCGGAGATGGCCGCCGCGTTGCAAACGCTGAAACTCGACCATCTTGCGCCGCCGTGTCCGGTGGAATGGTTCGAGATAAACACTCAGGGAGGGGGCGATTTAAGTCCGGCCGGCTTGGGGGTGATCGACGCCTGGCGCGCGGCAGGCGTATCCGTGCGCGGCCATGCCCTGTCTGGCGAGCCATTCTGGGCGACGCAGGAAATCATGGAGTGCCCGGAGCTGGTGACCGCAACGCTGAAGAGCCTGGAACAATGAAGACCCTGACCTGGCTTGAAATGCCCGTCGTCTTCGATTGCGAAGGCAGTCGTCTCGTCGGCATTGCGGCGCTTCCGGCCCGACCCGCCGCCACAGGTGTGCTCATCATCGTCGGCGGGCCGCAGTACCGTGCCGGCAGCCACCGGCAGTTCACCCTGCTGGCGCGCCATCTGGCCGGGCTGGGGATCGCCTCCATGCGTTTCGATTATCGCGGCATGGGCGACAGCGAGGGGGAGAAAAGGTCGTTCGACCAGATCAATGCCGACATCGGCGCCGCGCTCGAGACCTTTCTGGAGCTCGCCCCGACCATCGAGCGCATTGCGCTCTGGGGCTTGTGCGATGCGGCCAGCGCGGCCATGTGCTATGCGCCGACCGACCCGCGTGTGGAGCAGCTCATCCTGCTCAATCCCTGGCTGCAGAATTCGCCCAACGTGGCGCTGACGCGCCTGAGGCTGTATTACCCCGCGCGCCTGGGGCAGATGAATTTCTGGACGAAACTGCTGGCATTTGAGGTGGATATTCCCGTCACCATTCGCGGGTTCGTCGACGACCTGAAATCGACGTTCCGCTGGCAGGGAAAGCCTGGCAATGCGGTGGAGAGCTCTGCCGACGAGCACATGCTGGCCGGATTGGAGCAATTCGGCGGCCAGGTGCTTTTCGTCATGAGCGAGAAGGACCTGACCGCCGGCATCTTTCGTACCCAGGTGGAGCACGACCCGCGATGGCAGCAGGCGTGCAAGCTCGCGACCTTTCTCGATATTCCGGCGGCGGATCACACCTTTTCCACGCGGAAATTCCGCGATCAGGTGGCGCAAGTAACGGCTCACTCATGCTTTACGCTTGCGCAGCATGTGGCGACCGGCACTGCCGGCATTCTTCCGGTGCGGGCCGCATTACGTGCCGAGCTGACCCCGATGATGCGGGTGCCGCATGAGGAATTGCAGGCCGCCTGGATAGCGCTGGAAGCGAGAAGCGATGCGTCCATTTTTCAGTCGTGGACGTGGATGAAATCGTGGCTGGAGGCCCTGCCCGAATCTATCGGACTCTACCGGCTCAATATCTGGAATGGCGAGGAGCTGGTCGGCATCGGGCTGTTTGGCAAGTCTACGCAGGTGCGGCACAAGCTGATCCGCTCCAGAATGTTGTGGTTATCGGAATCCGGCAGCCCCGCACTGGATACGCTCACCATCGAACATAACAATCTGCTGGTGGCCCGCGGCTGGGAAAACCGCATCTGGCCGGTCGCGATCGACGCGTTGATGAAGCATGCGCAGGCGTGGGACGAAATCCGCATCTCCGGCATCACCAACGCCGTATCGCGCGCTTCCATCGAACAATACGCGCAGGCGATGGGTTTGATCCCGCAGACGGAATTCAGCAAGCCGTATTTCTGGGTGGATCTCGAAGGCATGCGTCCGAACCGGGATGAGTATCTGAAAGCCCTGAGTAGCAATACACGGCAGAAGATCAAGAGGGCGATGAAGCTCTACGCGGAAAAAGGGCCGCTCGAAGTATCCCTGGCAGGTTCGCCGGAAGAAGCGCTTACGTTTCTCGACGAACTCAAGCATCTGCACCAGGCCTATTGGAACAGGAAAGGCCAGCCGGGCGCGTTTTCAACCGGGTTCAGCAATCGTTTTCATCGCAACCTGGTGGCCAACGGTTTTGCCAACGGCCAGATTCAGCTTGCCAGGGTGACGGCCGGTGAAGATGCGATCGGCATCCTGTATAACCTCACGAATCAGAATCACGTTTGCAACTACCAAGCCGGACTGGTCTACGATGAAGACCCGCGGCTCAAGCCCGGGCTCGTCTGCCACACGCTGGCGATAGAGTTGAATATCATGCTGGGCAACAAATCGTATGACTTTCTCATGGGGGATAGTCAATACAAACGCAGCCTTTCCACTCAGGAGGGCATGATGTACTGGCTGACGCTCAGGCAGAAGAAGATCCGGTTTGAGATTGAAGATATCGCGAAACAGGCAAGGTACAAACTGCATGCAGCCTTACGCACTGACGACATCGCAGGCTGAGCAGGTACACGCCTATTTGAAGGCTTGTGCCGCCGGGGGGGCAAGGGCGCCCACGCCGGCCATTGTCATTGGGCTATGCAAACACGGCCTCTACCTGACGCGCAATTTCGCCCGGCACGGCATCCCGGTGCTGGTTATCGAGAGTCATTTCAGCCAGCCTTCGGCGCACACACGCTACGGGTACAGGATTTTCTGCCCGGATCTGCATGGGGCAGCGCTCATCGACACCTTGCTGGCACTGAAGTCCTGGGTGCCAGCCTCAACCCCGATCTTCCCCACCAACGACCGCATGGTGGAGGTGCTGCTGACGCATTACAGCATGCTCAGCGACCATTACCGCCTGCCGTTCCCGGAAGGCGATTTGCTGCGCCGATTGGTCATCAAGCCGGCGCTGAACCGGCTGGCATCCGATGCCGGGCTCGATGTGCCGCGCTCGTTTTCGGTTGCCGGCCTGGAAGATCTGGAGCATGTACGCGACGACCTCCGCTTCCCGGTCGCCGTCAAACCCGCGATGCCGATGATGAGCTTCAAGAGCCGGCGCTGCGATGACTATGCCACGCTGGCGGCGCAGGTCGAGGCAAGCGCGCTGCTGCGTGAGCCACTCATCGTGCAGGAATGGATAGAAGGCGACGACCGCGCCATCCTGTTCGGTGCGTACTATATCTCCGGCAACGGCGACTGCCTGGCCCGTTATTCCGGACGAAAGCTGATGAGCTACCCTGCGCTTACCGGGCATGCCGCCGCGACGGAAAGCTACGATATCGGCGACCGGCTGGAGGAGGGGTGCCGTTTTCTGAGAGGCCTCGGCTGCTGGGGTCTGTGCTCTATCGAATATAAAGGTTTGCCCCCCAGCGAGGCGCGATTCATAGAGGTGACGGTCGGACGTTGCGACTGGTGGATCATGGGTTGCGGCATCAACGGCGTGAACATTCCCATGGCCGCCTACAACGATTTGACGGGTGCCAGCCTGCCGTTTGACAACCTGCAGACATCGGCCTACATTTGGCATGACATCGAACACGCGCTGCCGGTACTGGCCGAAAATCTCTTGAAGCGCAGATGGTCTCTCGCCGATGGCGCAAAGTATCTGATCCGGCCCAAAAAGGATGCCCTTTGGGATTGGCAGGATCCGGTACCGTTCCTGTATTCGATGCCTACCTGTTTTCTTGGTTTTATTGCAAAGCTGTTCCGTATCCTCGCGAGGACGTTACGAAAA
>CAMLME010000157.1 GCA_946481235.1 uncultured Methylobacillus sp.
GATTGCGCCGCCTTTTGCCGGCTTGCTGCCGAATTCATGACGCGCAACAGCGAATTCGTCGATTTAATCAGTGAGGATTGTGCGGAGATTTGCCAGGAGTGCGGGGATGAATGCCAGAAACACGACATGGATCATTGCCAGAAGTGCGCCGAAGCCTGCCACAAGTGTGCCGAAACCTGTCTGAGCATGACGGCCTGAGCGCAGGTTCGCCGACGGAATTTCATATCGCGGTTTCATTGTTTCTTTGCGTTGAACCCTCCCGCGTCGTACCATCCACTCATCTCCGCCAATCTGACCGAGGAGTATTACGATGCGGATACGCACCATCATCCTGTTAATTGCGCTGTGCGCCATCGCCGCCTTTGCCGCCCTCAACTGGGGCGCCTTCACCACCCCAACCACACTTTCGCTGGGCGTAACCGACTTTCAGGCACCGCTTGGATTGGTCATGCTAATCGCCATCGCGGTCCTGACCGCATTGTTCCTGGTGTTCATCATTACGCTGCAAACGACGGTCCTGCTGGAAACCCGCCGCCAGGCACGTGAGCTCCAGACCAGCCGCACGCTGGCAGAGCAGGCGGAAACTTCACGATTTAATGAATTGCGGCTTCACCTCGACAGTGAACTACAGCGACTCGACGCCCGTGATCAGGCCGCAGCAGCAGCCATGACCGCCTGCCTGGACCGCATGGAACGCGAACTGCGTACGGCCATCGAGGATTCCGGCAACACTCTCGCCGCCTATATCGGCGAATTGGATGAGCGCATCGAACGAAAATAAGCGACTCACGCTCCAAACAATCAAATAGCCAGCAAATATATGCAAACGCTATGATTACCGCTTTCATCAACAAAAAAGGCTAACAATGAATCCTATTAGAATCGTGGCAATCATTCTGATCGTGGCAGGCACTCTGGGCCTGGTATACGGTGGTTTCAGTTATACCGAAGAGGAGCAAGTCGCCAAGCTCGGCTCGCTCGAGTTCTCGGTCAAGGACGAAGAAAAAGTCAGCGTGCCCGTCTGGGCCAGCATTGCTGGAATCGCCATCGGCGCTGGCCTGTTGCTGTTCGGCAACCGCAAGGGCTGACAGGCTGCACTCAGCGGCAGCCGTAGCAGGTTGTGCATGCCGAAATGGCAGCATACTGACGCCCTACTCTCCGAAAACCGTTTTCCACAATTCGCGTACGGCGGCGGCATCGTCAGCCACGCTCTCCAGCGCAACGCGGGATTCGGCGGCCCCCTGCAACCGCAAAGCATGCTGGCAGCGGCGTAGCTCGCGATAGGCATCGGCCACGCGCACGGCCAGAGCCTCGGGGATCAGCCCCAGCTTTGCGGCATATCCCAGCAGCGCGATATTGCCGCGGTTTTCGGTCAATTCCTGATGCATCCGGGCATGGGCCAGCACCAGGTATTGCACGATGAACTCAACATCGACGATGCCGCCAGCATCATGCTTGATGTCGAAGAGATCGGTTTTATTGGGATGCCCTTCCCGCATTTTCTCGCGCATTGCGATGACCTCTTCGCGCAATCTTTCAGCGTCGCGCTGCTGACTCAGGATTTCCACGCGGATGCGATGAAATGCCTGGCCGATGGCCGCATCGCCGGCACAGAAACGCGCCCGTGTTAGCGCCTGATGCTCCCAGGTCCAGGCCTTGGATTTCTGGTAATTCTCGAAGGCTTCAATAGTGCTGACCAGCAAACCGCTGGCGCCGTCCGGACGCAGGCGTAGGTCGGTTTCGTACAGCAGCCCCGCCGAAGTCAGGCTGTTGAGCCAGTTGGCGATGCGCTGGCCAAAGCGCGCGTATACCTCGCCCGCCTCGGGCGCCGGGTCGTCGTAGAGAAAAATGATGTCCAGATCGGAGGCATAGCCCAGCTCCTTGCCGCCCAGCTTGCCGTAACCGATAACCGCAAACGCGGGCGTGTCGCGATGCTTGCCGCGCACGATCGGCCATACGGTTTTCAGGACCGCTTCCAGGATCAGGTCGGCCAGCGCACTCAAATAATCGGACAGCGTCTCCAAAGGCAGATCGCCGGCGAGATCCTGCGCGGCAAAGCGAAAAATATGCGCGTGCTTGAAATGCCGCATCACGTCCATCTGCCGCTCCACATCCCCTTCCACTTCTGCCAGGCGGCGGGTCAGCTCGGCGGCAAGCACGGAAAAATCAGGTGCGGCATAGAGCGTGCGGGTATCGAGCAATTCATCGAGCAATATCGGATGCTGCGCCAGATAGCCGGCCAGCCATGGACTGGCGCTGGCGAGCTTGGTCACGAGTTGCAGCGCCTGCGGATATTCCGCCAGCAGCGCCAGATAGCTCGCCCGTCGGCAGATGCTTTCCAGCAAATGCAGCATGCGTTTCAGCGTGTCATCAGCGTTGTCAGTCTCTCCGGCCAGCTTCAGCACTGTGGGCAGCAGCGCATCGAAGCGTTCGCGGCTCGCTGTCGGCAAATGCTCGTATCGTGCGCTGCGCTGGACCGATTGCAGATGCTGGCGGCATTCGCCGGCATTGCCGTAGCCATGCCCGGCCAGGCGCCGTTCGATTTCCTCGTCGGGCAATTCGCCCAGCCAGACGTCCGTCAGGGGATTGGCCTGCGGCTCGGCAGGCTGCTGCATGCTGAACACCTGCGAAAAGTGGTGCTCGACCGCATCGCGATGCGGCTGCAGCGCAGAGACGAAGGTTTCCCAGTCGTCATAGCCCATGCCGCGGGCGATACGCAACCGGTTTTCGTCGTCGGACGGCAGCATCTGCGTCTGCGCATCCTGGAGATATTGCAGGCGATGCTCCAGATTACGCAGGAAAACATAGGCTTCACTCAACTGGCGCACGGTTTCCTGCGGCAATAGACCCTTTTGCGCGACACGTGCCAGCACAGCCAGCGTGGGCCGAATCTGCAACTCGCCGTCGCGTCCGCCGCGCACGAGCTGGAACACCTGTGCAATGAATTCGATCTCGCGGATGCCGCCCGGCCCCAGCTTGATGTTGTCGCGCATATCGCGACGAGCGACTTCGCGCTGGATCTGCGCCTTGAGATCGCGCATCGACGCGAACGCGCTGTAATCGAGGTATTTGCGGAAAACAAAAGGACGCAACAAATCCTGCAAGGCCTTTTCCGGGCCGGCAATCACGCGCCCCTTGATCCAGGCATAGCGTTCCCATTCGCGACCCTGCGACTGGTAATACTGTTCCAGCATCGCAAAACTCCCGGCCAGCGGACCGGAATCGCCATAGGGCCGCAGCCGCATGTCAACGCGAAACACAAATCCGTCCGCGGTGGTTTCACCAATGGCCGCGATCAGTTTTTTGCCGAGAATGGAAAAGTACTCATGGTTGCTGACGCTCTTGGGTCCCGTGGTTTCGCCGTCTTCCTCGAAGGCAAATATCAGGTCGATATCGGAAGAGACGTTGAGCTCGCGGCCGCCGAGCTTGCCCATGCCCACCACGATCAGCTGTTGCGGCACACCGTCGTTACCCACAGGTGCTCCATAGATGGCCTGCTGCCAGCGGTCCAGATGCTCCAGCGCAAAACTCACCGCAACCTCGGCCAGATCGGTCATCGTATGCATGACCTCATCGAGCCCGCCCAGACGATTGAGGTCACGCGCAATCACGCGCAGCATCACCTGCTGTCGCAGCTTGCGCAGCGCTTGTTTCAGTCCGGCCTCATCCACGGACGGGTGGTCTGCCAGGAAGGCGCGCATTTCTGCGACATTCCACGGGCGATGCAAATGCGTTATCAGCGGCGGAAGTAGCGATGCGTCCGACTCCAGAAGGCGCCGCATATAAAGGCTGCATGAAATCGCATGCCGCAACAGCCTTCCCTCCTCAGGAATAGCCGCGTTGTGATCGAGAATCTGGTCGAGTGAAGTCATCTCTTTGCCTGAAATGTTATGATTGCCAATTCTTTAAATCATTATAGCTTCCGGGAGTAAGCCCCATGTCGTCGATAGAATCCGTGCTCACCGAAAACCGCGTGTTCGCCCCAGGCGAGGCATTCATAAAAAATGCCGCCGTCTCAGGCATGGAAGCCTACAAGGCTTTGTGTGCGCAGGCCGAGCAGGATTACACCGGATTCTGGGCGAACCTGGCGCGCCAGGAGCTGACTTGGCAAACGCCGTTCACGCAGACGCTGGATGAGTCGAACGCCCCTTTCTACCGCTGGTTCCACGACGGCAAGCTGAATGCCTCCTACAACTGCCTGGATCGCCACCTGCCGACCCGCGGCGACAAGACCGCGATCATTTTCGAAGCCGACGACGGCACGGCTACCAAGGTCAGCTACAAGGAACTTCATCAACGCGTGTGCCGCTTCGCCAATGCGCTCAAGGCGCAAGGCATCGGTCTCGGCGACCGCGTCATCATCTACCTGCCGATGAGCATTGAAGCCGTAGTCGCGATGCAGGCCTGCGCCCGAATCGGCGCGATCCATTCCGTGGTGTTCGGCGGCTTCTCGGCCAAGAGCCTGCACGAGCGCATCACCGACGTCGGCGCCAAGCTGGTCATCACCGCCGACGGCCAGTTCCGCGGCGGCAA
>CAMLME010000158.1 GCA_946481235.1 uncultured Methylobacillus sp.
GGAAGCTCCGCGATGTATTCATGCAGGCGTTCGAACTGGTAAATGAGCGAGCGCGGGTTGTTGTCGTCGAACATCAGCATTTCGATGAATGCCTCGAGTCCGGGCGGCTGGTGCTGAAACTGGTTGCGGATGAGGTTGTCACTGCTGTCCAGCAAGGCATTGATCAAATAGCTCTCGATCTCGGCCGGTCGTTGCATCGAGAATGCCGAGCGCAACAACGAGAGCAGCAGCACGGCGCGCTCCAGGCGGCGGCCAATGTTGAGGAACAGCCAGCCCTTGCCGCGGGTCATGCTTTCCATCGCCATGCCGCCAAAGGCCGAAAGCGATATCAGCAGCTGGTCCATCAGATCCATCGCCTGCCACAAATCCGGGGAATTCGCGCGTTTGGCGACTATCCATTGTTCTTCCAGCTCGTCCATGATGTGCCAGGTATCCGACGACCACAGGTCACGAACGGCGTAGCTTGCCTGAAGCTGGCTGCGAAGCGAATGGGCCAGGCTGCCCGGCCGTGTTTCATCGAATACAAGCGCGCGCAGCTCGGGTTCCGGGGCAGGCGGATTGTCTGCAAGAAAGCCGGGATAGGTGCCGGTCATGGCTGTCAAAGCCTGCAGCAGGCTAGCCATCCCGGGGGCGTACGCCAGATTGCTTCGTTCAGGCTGGTCGAACAGTCCTTTGATGATGATACGCATCAGGCGAATCGTGCCTTCGGTGCGTTCGGCGTAGCGCCCGGCCCAGAAGAGGTTGTCGGCCGCGCGGCTGGGCAGGGGTGCGTCTACCATGGCTGTTGCGGATTCGGTTTTATTTGCCGCGAGCGGCAAGGCAACATGTGCCGGCGCCAGCACCCAGGTGTCTTTTGCGCTGCCGCCGGCCTGGCTGGTCACCAGCAGGTCTTTCCGGCCCGGTGCACATCGTGTGAGGCCGCCCGGCATCACGGCATAGCCGTCTCTCGTGGCGACCATGAAACTGCGCAATACTGCGTGCCGCGGTTCCAATTGTTGATTTGTGAGCGATGGCACGGTAGAAAAGTGCTGCTCCTCCTGACCGACATATAACGCAGGGTGTGCCTTGATGCGCTCGCGCCATGATTCCTGAGCCGCACGGCTGAGGCGGGAGCCGAAAACGGGGCGCGTGCCGGCGGTACGATGAATGGGTTTGATAACCATGGACGACAGATTGGCCAACACATGGTCGCATTCCCTGTGCTGACCGCACCACCAGGTTGCGACAGAGGGCAGCGCAAGTGGTTGGCCGAAATATTCGGCGATGCCGGGCAGGAATGCCATCAGGCCGGGATTTTCCAGAACGCCGCTGCCGAGCGGGTTGGCAATGGCGACGTTGCCGCGACGCATGACTTCCAGCAGGCCGGGAACTCCCAGTCGCGAGTTTTCGCGCAGCTCCAGGGGGTCGCAGTAGTCTTCATCAACGCGGCGCAGGATGACGTCTACCTTCTGCAGGCCGGCGAGCGATTTCAGCCAGACATGACCGTCGCGCACCACGAGATCATCGCCCTGAACCAGGGGGTAACCGAGATATGCGGCAAGATAAGCGTGCTCGAAAAAGGTTTCAGTGAGGGGGCCAGGCGTCATCACGACAATGTGCGGGTTCTCGCTTCCGGCTGGGGCGAGGGCGCTCAGGCCGTCGCGCATGTGCTGAAAGAATGACTCCAGGGCATATACGCCGTTACTCCGAAACAAGTCGGGTAGCACGCGCGACAAAGTGGCACGATTTTCCAATGCATAACCCATCCCCGACGGCACCTGCGTGCGATCGCCGATGATCCGTATGCGGCCATCTCTCCCCCGCACCAGATCGGCGGCATAGGCGACCAGTTGGTGACTGCCCGGCAGCCGGACCTGGTCGCACGCGCGCAGGAATCCGTTGTGGCTGTAGATCAACTCCAGCGGCAACAGGCCTTGACGTATCAGTTCGCGCGGACCATAGAGGTCGGCCAGTATCCGGTTGAGCAATTCCGCCCGCTGCCTCATGCCGGCTTCGATGGTTGCCCATTCGTCGCTGGCAATCGGTAGCGGCACCGGGTCGAGCTGCCATGGACGATGTTGTCCCTCCGGTGTGCCATAGAGGTTGTAGGAAACACCGTTCTCGCGCAGCAGCTTCTTCATTTCCTGGCGATGGCGTATCAGATCTTCCGGGCCGAGCCGGCCGAGTTCGGCCATCAGCGATTGCCAGTGCGGGCGGATCTGGCGATTGCCATCCAGCATCTCGTCGTAGTCATTGGCGCCGGCAGCATAGCCGTCGGCAGAAAAAAGTTCATCCATGCCGCGAAAATAGCGTAATTTCGGCGAAAACAGGGTTGTTCAAGCGTGATTCGCCATCTATGATGTACTTTTCATTTCTCAAGCGAAATCCCTCCCGAATATGACGTATTGCGTAGGCTTGCTGCTCGACTCCGGCCTGGTCATGGCCTCCGATTCCCGAACCAACGCGGGGGTCGACCACGTTTCCACTTATCCCAAGATGACGATCTTTTCGCAGCCCGACGAGCGCGTGCTGGTCATCATGACCGCCGGCAACCTTGCGATTTCGCAGGCAGTAATCGGCCGGCTGCAAAAAGCCATCTCCGAGAATGCCGAGCCCAACCTCTATAGCGTGTCCAGCATGTTCGACGCGGCGCGCGTGGTGGGTGATGCCCTGCGTGCCGTGCATCATGAAGATGCCGAACACCTGAAAAAGCACCAGGCCGAATTCAACCAATCCATCATACTCGGCGGACAAATTCGCGGCGAAAAATCCCGCCTCTTCAATATTTATGCCGCTGGCAACTTCATCGAAGCCTGCGTCGAAACACCGTATTTCCAGATCGGCGAAACCAAGTACGGCAAACCCATCCTGGACCGCGTGATGGCCAGCGGCAGCGGTTTGCGCGAAGCGGCCAAGTGCGTGCTGGTTTCCTTCGATTCCACCATCCGCAGCAATCTTTCGGTTGGACTGCCCATCGATCTATTCATGTATCGCAGCGACAGCTTCAGCACCGACTGCACGCGCCGCGTCACCGATGACGACGCCTATTTCGGACAGTTGCGCAAAAGCTGGTCGGAAGGCTTGCGCCGCGTCTTTACGGAAATCCCCGATCCGGACTGGTGCTAGCCGGCCGACTACCCGTGTTTTAACGGAGTCTCGCTCTATTGGGCGATGCTCGGCAGGTGCCAGATTTCCCGGTTGTAGTCTGCGATCGTGCGGTCGCTGGAAAACTTGCCGCTGGCTGCCGTGTTGAGGATGCTCATGCGCGTCCAGTGCTCCTGGTCCAGATAAGCGCTCGCGGCGCTGTGCTGGGCATCGACATAACTGCGGAAATCGGCAGCCGTCAACCACGGGTCGTGGGGATCACGGATCGACTGGATGATGGGGTCGAAGATGCCTGGTTCAAACAGATTGAAATGGCCGCATTCCAGCAGGTGCATCACGCGTGCCAGATCTTCATCCTGCGCGATGATCGCGTCCGGATCGTAGTGTCCGCGCGTCGCCTCGACTTGCTCCGCGTCGAGTCCGAACAGGAAGAAGTTTTCGCTGCCGGCTTCTTCCATGATCTCGATATTGGCACCGTCCAGCGTGCCTATCGTCATGGCGCCGTTCATCATGAACTTCATGTTGCCGGTGCCTGAGGCCTCTTTGCCGGCCGTTGAAATCTGTTCCGAAAGATCGGCTCCCGGGCAGATGATTTCCATTGCCGTGACCCGATAGTCGGGCAGGAAGACCAGCTTCAACAGCCCGCCGGTGCTCGGGTCATCGTTGATCACCGTGGCGACCGCGTTGACCAGCTTGATGATGCGCTTGGCCATCTGGTAGCCCGGTGCCGCCTTGCCGCCTATCAGCACGCAGCGCGGCGTGATGCCGTCGCGCTCTCCACGCTTCAGACGGTCGTAGAGATGGATGACGTGCAGCACGTTGAGCAGTTGCCGCTTGTATTCGTGGATGCGTTTCACCTGTACGTCGAAAATGGCATTGACGTCGAAGGCGACACCGCAATCCTTTTGCACCAGCTCGGCCAGCCGTGCCTTGTTGGCCTGTTTGACGGCACGCCACTTGGCGCGGAATTTTTTATCGTCGGCATAGGGCGCCAGCTTGCGCAATTGCGGCATGTCGGTGATCCAGTCCGGTCCTATGGTGGACGTAATCAGCTTGCTCAACTCCGGATTGCTCGAAGCCATCCAGCGGCGCGGCGTGACGCCGTTGGTCTTGTTGTTGAACTTGTTCGGCCACAACTCGTAGAAATCATGGAACAGGTGCTGTTGCAGCAAGCGCGAATGCAGCTCCGCCACGCCATTGACGGACATGCTTGCGACTACCGCCAGGTAAGCCATGCGCACCTGCTTTTCCGGGCCTTCCTCAATGATGGACATGCGTTGCTGGCGCTCGATGTCGCCCGGCCAGCGCAGCGACACTTCTGCGAGGAAGCGTGCGTTGATCTCGTAAACGATATCCAGCAGTCGCGGCAGCAGTCGGCCGAACATATTGACCGACCACCGCTCCAGCGCTTCCGGCAGCAGCGTGTG
>CAMLME010000159.1 GCA_946481235.1 uncultured Methylobacillus sp.
TTGCGCTCGAAGCTACCAATTCTTGTATCAGCCACAGGACGCCTTCTTGCGCGGAGTGAAGGAAACGGTTTCAGCCGACGGTACGCAGCACGGGCTGGCCGCTTCCGGCGAGTTGAACGTCGGCGCGCTGTCCAGCGTATGGTAGGTTTCCCAGGCAATGCCGGAAGGATCCTGCACCCAGTGCTTGTCCGACTTGGCGTAGCAGCAGGTGGTGCCGGTTTCGGTCAGCACCGCCATGTCGGCGGCATCGAGGCGCGTCTTGATCTCGCCGAGTTCTTCCTCGTTTTCTGCCTGGATGCCCAGATGGTTCAGCCCCGGCTTCTCGCCGCGCTGGCTGATCGCGAAATTCACGCGCGGGTCATCCAGCATCCATTTGGCGTAGTCCGGCTTGTGCACGCTGGGAGCGGTGCCGAAGAGTTGGCTATAGAACGCGGTGCTATGCGCGAGGTCATCGACCGAGATATGGATGTGCATGCGTTTCATGATTGTTTCTCCTTGACGGATGAGGTGGGGCTGCAGCATTCCTGCGGCTGTCCGCCGCAGCAGTTTTCGGTAAGAAAGCCGATCAGCGCATTCATCGTCGCGAAATCGGCGGAGTAATAAATAAAGCGCCCGGCCTGGCGCGATTGCACCAGCCCCGCATGGGCGAGTTCCTTGAGATGGAAGGAAAGGGTGCTGGAAGGCAGCTTTAATTTTTCGGCAATGCTGCCGGCGGACAGGCCCTCCGGTCCGGCCTGAACCAGCAGGCGAAACAGGCTCAGGCGGGATTCCTGGGCGATAGAAGCAATGAGGGTGACGGCCGTTTTGTTATCCATATTTCTATAATTCCAGAAATATGGATGTTATGTCAAGGTTGGAGTGTATATAATGCGTATAAGAGGTTTCTTATGAACGAGCTTGCAAAACAACTGGTTCGACACGAGATTGGCCGCTGGCTATGGCTGGCGATGCTCATTCTTGCGTTTCTTGTGCCGGTTTCCCAAGCTGCCGGAAATCAGGTAAATACACCCGTCTACCTCTTCTGGTCCGATGGCTGTCCGCACTGCGAGCGCGAGCTCGATTTCCTGCAACGACAACTGCAGATGCAACCGCAATTGGACGTGCATGCTTTCGAGATCTCGGGCGATGCTGATAACCGGGCATTAATGCGTAAGGTCGTCGAAGCATTCGGCATCGCCGACCCTGCGGTCCCGCTGACCATCATTGGCAACCGGGTGTGGATAGGCTATGCGAGCGATGCGACCACGGGTGCCGAGATGCAGCAACGCATCACGTTCTGCGCTGGCCAACAGTGCCCGGATGCGATCGCGGCCTTGATCGGCTCGGATACACAGTCTTCTTCCCATCCTGCTCAGGAAGCCCAAAACCCGCTGCCGGAAACCCTGAACTTACCGCTCTTGGGCGAAGTCGCTCCGCGCACGCTTTCGCTGCCAGTTCTGACTGTTATGCTGGGCGCGCTGGATGGTTTCAACCCCTGCGCGATGTGGACGCTGGTATTCTTGATCGGGCTGTTGCTGGGCATGAAGGACACCGTGCGCATGTGGACGCTGGGCGGCGTGTTCATCCTCGGTTCCGCCGTCGTCTATTTTGCCTTTATGGCGGCCTGGCTCAACCTGTTTCTGGTACTGGGCAGTCTACTGGCGATCCGGGTAGTGATCGGTCTGGTGGCGCTGGGAGGCGGCGCGTACTACCTGCGCGAATACATCCTGAACAAGGATGCGGTCTGTGCGGTGACCGCGTCCGAGCGCCGTCAGCGCATACTGCAGCGACTCAAGGATTACGCCGGGGAACGTAATTTCCTGCTGGCTCTGCTCGGCATCCTGGCACTCGCGGTGATTGTGAATCTGGTGGAACTGGTCTGCTCGGCCGGCATTCCTGCGGTATATACACAGATTCTAAGTATGCACGCGCTGCCGACCTGGCAGTATTACGGCTATCTGCTGCTATATATCCTGACTTTTATGGCGGATGATTTGCTGGTGTTTTTTACTGCGATGCAGACCCTGCGTATCAGCGGGTTGACGACGCGGTATTCCCGATACTCTCATCTGGTCGGCGGCGTGATGCTGGTGCTGATCGGCGTTCTGATGCTGTTGCGTCCTGATTTGCTGATGTTCGGTTAATCGCTGATAAATGAAAGCTTATTTCCATGCAGTTTTTGCGTAACTGGCCGACCAGGCAACCTCGACTATTCCTGATACTGGCCGCCTTCACTTGGTGGGCGTTTTATCAAACCCTGATTCCGCTCTCCGAAGCCATCGTCGGGATGCTGCCGGTCGAACGCGAAAGCCGCCTCGGCAGCGCCTTGCAGTTCTTTTTTTACGATACGCCCAAAGTGCTGATGCTGCTGGCTGCAGTGGTCATGGTCATGGGGATGGTGAATTCCTACTTCACCCCGGAACGCACGCGTGCGCTGTTGTCGGGACGAACCGAAGGTGTCGGCAATGTACTGGCTGCCTCGCTCGGTATTGTCACGCCGTTTTGCTCCTGTTCGGCGGTGCCGTTGTTCATTGGGTTTGTGCAGGCGGGAGTGCCCTTGGGCGTGACGTTTTCATTTTTGATTTCCGCGCCCATGGTGAACGAAGTGGCACTGACGCTGTTGTTCGCCTTGTTCGGGTGGAAGGTGGCAATGCTGTATCTCGGCATGGGTCTGACGGTGGCCATCGTCGCGGGATGGATCATCGGCCGAATGAAGATGGAGGCCCATCTTGAAGATTGGGTGCGCAACATGCCCAAGGTGAATGCCGATCTTTATCCGAACGGCATGACGCTGTCCGACCGGCTGCAGGCTGGCTTTGCATCCGTACGCGAAATCGTCGGCAAGGTCTGGCCCTATATTCTTGCCGGCATCGCCATTGGTGCCGGCATCCACGGTTACGTGCCGCAGGATTTCATGGCCTCCTTCATGGGCAAGGAGGTGTGGTGGGCGGTGCCGGTATCCGTGCTGATCGGCGTGCCGATGTACACCAATGCCGCTGGGATCATCCCTATCGTCGAGGCTTTGCTTGCCAAAGGTGCAGCGCTGGGTACGGTGCTGGCCTTCATGATGAGCGTCATCGCACTGTCGCTGCCGGAACTCGTGATCCTGCGCAAAGTTCTCAAGACGCGACTGATAGCAACATTCGTCGGTGTCGTTGCCACCGGCATCCTGCTGGTCGGTTATGTGTTCAATGCTGTTCTGTAAAGGAGCAAATCGTGAAAGAGTTCAAAGTACTTGGTACCGGCTGTGCCAACTGCAAAAACACCGTCAAGCTGATCGAAGAGGTCGCAAGGGAAAAGGGGGTTGAGATTGCGCTGGAGAAAGTGGAGGACATCCAGAAAATCATGACCTACGCCATCATGGCGACCCCAGGCGTGGTGATCGACGGGCTGGTGGTACATGCTGGCGGCGTACCGTCGCGATCCAAGGTGGAGAGCTGGTTTTAGGGAGAATGTCATGGACGAAGCTCCCATGAAAATGGAGTTCAGTGTGCAGGCGCGTCGTGTCGATGCACACGGCAGCATCGCCGAGTGCAAGGATTCCAAGCTGGTACTGGATACCGATCTCGCCGGCCGGCGCGATGCTCTCAACCCGGCCGAACTGCTGCTCGCGGCGCTGGCGGCTTGCATACTCAAGGGCATCGAGCGCGTGGCGCCCATCATCAGGTTTTCCCTGCGTGGAGTTGAAGTGCGGGTGCACGGGGTACGTCAGGACAAGCCGCCGCGCATGGAGAGCATCGATTACGAGATCATTGTCGATACAGACGAATCCGACCGCCAACTGGCGGTGCTGCACGACAACGTAAAGAAATTCGGAACGGTCTTCAATACGATCGCGCCGGGTACGCAACTGCAGGGCACGATGCGCCGCCGCTGAGGTTATCCGATCAGGTTGCGTTCAAACCCAGCGTACGCAATGTGGACTGCCGTACAGTTCGGAGCAGACCGGCATTCTCAATCAGCGATTCGCCGTAGGACTTCCCCGCGGTATAACGCCTTCTCGGCACCACTGTAGTCGCCGCTTTCACAACCCTAGCTGCGACAACTTCGGGATCATCACAGCGCGCTGTAAGGATCCGTTAGAGTCCTCAGGCTAGATAGCTGTCACATCTTTACCATTTGCACAACGATCTTCCCCTTGGCCCGACCTTTTTCGAGATAGGCAAGTGCCTCCTTGGCTTGATCGAACGGAAATACCTTGTCGATCACCGGATGGATGCGCCCCGCGTTGAGAAGCCCACCGATCTCTGCAAGCTGGCGACCGTCAGGGTTGGCGAACAGGAATGAGTACGCGATGCCGCGTTTTCTGGCTTGGCGAATGATCTTGCCGCTCATCAACCCGAAGACGAACGTCATGAAGCAGTTCATGCCCCTGGCGCGAGCGAACGCAGCATCCGGCGGCCCGATGAGCGAGACGACCCTGCTGTTGGGCTTCAGGATTTGAAGGGACTTTTCGATCCCATCGCCCCTGATCGTTCCCAGCACCACATCGTACTCTTGCAGCACATCCTCAAATTCCTGCTTTTT
>CAMLME010000160.1 GCA_946481235.1 uncultured Methylobacillus sp.
GATGTCGAGCTGTTCCTGCTCAACAAAGGCATTCCCTATCGCGTGGACGAAAAGCCATATCGTTTCGCAGGTGACAAACATCGCCTGCCGGTATTTGTTCTGGAAGGAATGCAAGGCTCCATTCGTCTGATTATTTTTGAAACCGATGACCTGCGCACACTACCCAAGGGCGCATCGCACGGAAATGCTTCGAATCGGGCAGGAACCGCCTCTGTCGCCGCATTGCTATTACAAAACTGACTGAAAAATGGCCGAAACCGAATCGACACTCAGCGTGGAATTGACCGCAAGCACGGACGACTCCCGCTTCCTCGTTACCAATCGTCTTGAAATCATCCGAGTATTGCGCGGCTTGGCGCAACGCAATGAAATGGTAAGCGCGTTTTTCAATGCCGGTAATGATCTTCTACTGACCTCGGTACTGGAAGTCTACCCCGAGAAGAATGCTCTCATCCTCGATTGCGGTGCGAACGAAGCGCTCAACCAGCGCATCCTCAATGCCGAAAAAATCATTTTCGTGACAGCGCTCGACAGAGTCAAAGTTCAATTTATCTGCCATCGGATGGAGTCGACAACATTCGAAGGAAAGCCCGCGTTCGTCATTCCATTGCCCGAGCAAGTGTTGCAACTGCAACGGCGCGAATATTATCGATTGACGACGCCCATCCTCAATCCGCTCAAGTGTTCGGTTCCGCTGGAACAAGGACTGGTTAAGGAATTCCCGATTGTAGATATTAGTGCGGGTGGGATCGGTATGATCATCGGCAACACATCTGACATGCAATTGGCAGTGGGTTCGGCTTACCCAGGCTGTCGCATCGAGCTGCCGGGGGTTGGCGTGCTTGAGCTGACATTAAGCATCCAGAGCCTGTTTGAGGTGATGCTCAAGAACGGCACCAAGTCGTACCGCTCGGGCTGCCAGTTCATCAATCTTCATCCATCGATGCAAACTTTGATTCAGCGTTACATCATCAAACTGGAACGGGACCGCATCAACAACTCAGCTCGATAGATTTACTTCTTCAACCACTGCGCAGCTTCGAGTGCGTAGTAAGTCAGAACTCCATCCGCGCCGGCTCGCTTGAAACACAGCAACGCTTCAAGAACGCATGACTGCTCATCCAGCCAGCCATTTTGGGCGGCCGCCTTGAGCATCGCGTATTCGCCGCTGACATGATAAGCAAAGGTCGGTACGCCGAACTCTTCTTTTACCCGACGGACGATGTCGAGGTATGGCATACCAGGCTTCACCATCACCATATCGGCACCTTCTTCCAGGTCCAGCGCTACTTCCTTCAAAGCTTCGTCGGAATTGGCGGGGTCCATCTGATAGGTATTTTTGTTGCCTTTTCCAAGATTGGCAGCCGAGCCGACTGCGTCTCTGAATGGGCCGTAGAAGCTGGAAGCATACTTTGCGGAGTAAGCAAGAATACGCGTATGGATATGCCCATCGAATTCCAGCGCCTGGCGTACCGCGCCGATGCGGCCGTCCATCATATCCGAGGGCGCCACTATGTCGGCGCCGGCTTTGGCATGGCATAGCGCCTGTCGTACCAGCACCGCCACCGTGTCGTCGTTCATCACATAGCCATTATCGTCGATCAGGCCGTCTTGCCCATGACTGGTGTACGGATCCAGAGCAACGTCGGTAATGATTCCGAGCTCCGGAAAAGCATTTTTTAACGCTCGAATCGCACGCGGTACCAAGCCATCCGGATTGTAAGCCTCTTGCGCATCCAGTGATTTTAGCGACTGATCCACGACCGGAAACAGTGCCAGCGCCGGAATGCCATATTTAACGCATTCCTCCGCCGTTTTGAGCAGCACATCGATGCTTTGCCTTTGCACGCCTGGCATGGAACTAACCGATTCAATGCGATTCTCGCCATCCAGAATAAATACCGGATAGATAAGGTCATTCGCGGTCAGGACATTCTCGCGCATCAGCCGGCGGGAAAACTCGTCGCGACGCATACGGCGTGGCCGGGTGGTAGGAAATCGTCCAAATGCTGATGTCATCTTGCTTCCTTTATCCGAAAACTCTGGCCAATTCGACACCGGGGTCTGGCTGCCGCATGAAAGCCTCGCCCACCAGGAATGTATCGACGTGATGGCGACGCATGAGTGCAACATCTTCCGGAGTGAAAATCCCGCTTTCAGTGACCACGATGCGATCTGGAGGAATACGCGACAGCAGGCCCAACGTCGTATTCAGCGTGACATCGAAGGTACGCAGGTTACGGTTATTGATCCCGACTAGCGGCGTTTCGAGCTGCAATGCCAGGTCGAGCTCATCGCCGTCATGCACCTCTACCAGCACGGCCATGCCAAGGTCGTGCGCAATCGTTTCGAGCTCGCGCATGCGCGGCAGGCTCAACGCAGCGGCAATCAGCAGGATACAGTCCGCACCCATCGCGCGCGCCTCATAGACCTGGTAAGGATCGATCATGAAATCCTTGCGCAGCACGGGAATATCGCAAGCGGCACGCGCCTGTTTCAGATATTCGGGACTGCCCTGGAAATAGAGTTCATCGGTCAGGACCGAAAGGCAGGCTGCACCATGCGCGGCATAAGTTGCGGCAATTTCGGCTGGACGAAAATCCTCACGTATAACGCCCTTGGATGGGCTCGCCTTCTTGATTTCGGCAATGACGGCAGGCTGATTCGCGGCAATCTTCGTCCGGATTGCACCAACGAAATCGCGGGGCTTACCTGCCTCCTGCGCCTCGCCGCGTAAGAGTATCAGCGGCTTGTACGCCATGGCCTCGGCGACTTCGGCGTGTTTGGTATTGAGAATTTTTTTCAGGATGTCAGACATGGGTTACCGTTTTGATTACTTTTGCGCAGCCAGTTGATCAAGCTTGCTCTTGGCAAGTTGGCCATCGATGACGCGTACGGCCGCATCGATACCCTCCTGGACACTACTCACCAAGCCAGCCACATAAATTGCAGCACCCGCATTAAGCAGCACAATGTCGCGCGCTGGGCCGGCTTGCCCTGCCAGCACGGAAAGTATCATTGCTTTCGATTCCTCGGCATTCTGCACCCGGATGCTCTCCGCATTGTGCAACTTCATGCCGAACTGCTGCGGATTGAGCACGTACTCGCTTACCTGCCCACCCTTCAACTCGGCAACATAAGTATCGCCTGCGAAGGAAATCTCATCCATGCCATCTGCACCGTGCACCACCAGCACATGCTCGCTGCCAAGACGATGCAACACGCGCGCCAGTTTGGCGGTCAGGCTGCGATCGAAAACTCCCATCACCTGCCGCTTCGCACCTGCGGGGTTGGTCAACGGCCCAAGCAAATTGAACAGCGTACGCACACCCAATTCGCGGCGTACCGGCGCCGCATGCTTCATTGCACTATGGTGATTGGGAGCAAACATGAAACCAATGCCGATTTCATCTATGCACTGCGCCACCTGGTCCGGTGTCATGTTGACGTTAACGCCCAATGCTTCCAGCACATCCGCACTGCCGCAGGTGGAAGAGACCGAACGGCCGCCGTGCTTGGCAACCCTCGCTCCTGCCGCCGCCGCAACAAATGCGCTCACGGTAGATACGTTAAATGTCTGAATGCCGTCACCGCCGGTGCCGCAGGTATCGATCAGGTGCTCTTTCGCCGTGACGTTCACCTTGGTCGACAACTCGCGCATCACTTCGGCCGCGGCAGCGATTTCATCCACTGTTTCGCCCTTCATCCGCAAGGCAATGAGAATGCCGGCGATCTGCACCGGCGTCAGCGCTCCGGACATGATCTGCCGCATGATATCCAGCATCTGCCCATGCGTCAGGTCGCTGCGTTCCAGCAGCAGATGCAAGGCGTCTTTGGCCGCGAGCATCAGTAAGCCTTCAGGAAGTTGTTCAGCAGGTCGTGGCCGTGTTCGGTCAGGATGGATTCCGGGTGGAATTGCACGCCTTCGATCGCCAGCGTCTTGTGGCGCACGCCCATGATTTCACCATCCTCTGTCCATGCGGTAATCTCCAGACAGTCAGGGCAAGTCTCGCGCTCGATCACTAGCGAATGATAACGTGTGGCAGTGAATGGATTCGGCAAGCCCTTGAACACGCCAACGTCGTTGTGGAACACGGGAGAAGTCTTGCCGTGCATCAGCTGTTTGGCATGAACGATCTTGCCGCCGAAAGCCTGGCCGATACTCTGATGGCCCAGGCACACGCCCAGAATCGGAATCTTGCCAGCGAATTCGTGAATCAACGGCACCGAAATGCCCGCTTCGTTCGGTGTGCAAGGGCCCGGCGAGATTACGATATGCCGCGGATTGAGCTCGGCCACTTCTTCGACGGTAATTTCGTCGTTGCGGAACACGCGCACGTCCTGCCCCAATTCGCCCAGATATTGCACCAGGTTGTAGGTGAAAGAATCGTAATTGTCCAGCATCAGCAGCATGATCTGTCCTTAAAGGCCTCGCCGCGAGAATGTCAGCGTGGCATTGGTACCGCCGAAACCGAAGCTGTTGGACA
>CAMLME010000161.1 GCA_946481235.1 uncultured Methylobacillus sp.
CGCTTGCTGTCGTTCCAGATGGCCGGATCTTCCAGCAGTCCGGAAACTTCTTCTAGCCGATGCTGTTTGTTGGCGAAGTCAAAGATACCCCCTGAGCGCGTTGCTACGCTCGGCGAGGTCCGCCAATCGATTGGCGATGAGATTGATCTGTTCTGCTTCCATGGTGACAATATGTGCCGAAAAGGGCGAAATTATACCGCAAAGCCCTGCCGGACCGGCATCTAAGGTTGGATGCTGCCCGCCTTCAGCAATTCGGCGAAATCGGCGGCGGGAACCGGCCGACTGTAGAAGTAGCCCTGCAATTGATCGCAGCCAAGGCTGGTCAGGTATTCCGCCTGCTCACGCGTCTCCACCCCCTCGGCCACAGTTTTCAGCCCCAGGCTTTTCGCCATGTTCGCAATGGCGCTAACGATAGTAACCGCGCTTTTCTTGTCCGGAAGGTCGCACACGAAGGACTGGTCTATCTTCAGGGTATGGATCGGGAAGCGCGTCAGGTAGCTGAATGAAGAATAACCGGTACCGAAATCGTCCACCGAAAGCATGAAGCCCATTCCGCGCAGCTCGTGCAGCAGAGCGATGGTCAGCTCCACATCCTTCATCAGGGTGCTTTCGGTAATCTCGAGCTCCAGCCATTCCGTGACCATGTCCGACTTGGCCAGCATTTTTTCGAGTTGCGGCTTGAAATCCGGATGGTGCAACTGCATGCCGGACACATTGACTGCCACCGGCACCAGAGACAAGCCTTGCTGCTTCCAGTCGCGGATTTGCTTGCTTGCCTGTTTCAGCACCCATTCGCCGATGGGCACGATCATGCCGGTTTCCTCGGCCAGCGGAATGAAGTCCGCGGGCGACACGAACCCCATTTCCGGACTTTGCCAACGAATCAGCGCCTCGGCGCCGATGATGCGTCCGGTGCAACCATCCACCTTGGGCTGGTAGTACAGCACGAACTCATCGCGAACCAACGCCTGGCGCATTTGCCTTTCCAGCTCCCGCTGACGACGCACGCGGGCATTGAGGGTCTCGGTAAAGTAGCTATAACGGTCGCGCCCTTCCTCCTTGGCCTGGTACATCGCCAGGTCCGCGTTACGTATCAATTCGTCGACCGAACTCGCGTCATCGGGAAACACGCTGATGCCAATGCTGGTGGTGATGTGAACGGTATGATTTTCGAAGGCGACCGGCCTGGCGACGATTTCCAGCAATTTTTCAGCGACCAGCGCCACATCCTCGATGCGCTTGGGCTCGACCAGGCCGATGACGAACTCGTCACCGCCGAAGCGGGAAACCACATCGCTGCGGCGCACCACCTGCCGGATGCGCAAAGCAACTTCCTGCAACACCTGGTCGCCCATCGGGTGGTTATAGGTATCGTTGACGTGCTTGAAGCGGTCCAGATCAAGGAACAACAGCGCAAACTTGCGTTGCGAGCGCTGCGAGAACAAGGTTGCCTGCTCCAGCTTGTCGCGCAGCAAACTGCGGTTGGCAAGCTCGGTGAGCGGGTCGAAATACGCCAGCTGCTCGATCTTGCGCTCTTTTTCCTTGGCTTCGGTGATGTCGGTAATCAGGCCGAAAATGCCGACGCGCTCGTTTTTTGCATCGAACAAGGGCGCGCCTTTGAACATACCCAGCTTGGTCTGGCCTTCCGCAGTCTGGAAGCTGACCTCGGCGCTGGCGGTACGCCCTTTTTCCAGTTTCGTTACCAGCCCCTCGATGGTGCGCCTGTCACGCCCGTCGAACAGGCGGTCGAAACGGTTATCCAGCAAGTCCATCGCGTTGCGGCCGCACATGGCCTCGAACGCCGGATTGGTATCCGTAATCATGCCGGACGCGTCGATCAGCACGTAGCCTTCTGAAGTGTTCTGGAGTATGGAACGCACCAGCCGTTGCGCATCCACCATCTGCTCCTTGACGCGACTGATTTCGCTCAGGTCGCGGAACAGGCAGACGTAGGCCGTTTCGTCGCCCATCTCGGTCCGGCATACGACAAAACTCGTTTCGAACGTGCTTCCATTGCGATGCTGCAGCGTCGCGCTCTTGCCGCCATTTCGGCCGCCGGGAATCATCGCGTAATCCGCCAGGGCCTGCTCGACATCAGGTGCGGCAGCCAGCTCCTCGACCCATTCCCCAAGGCTGGACCCGATGACTTCTTCGCCGAGAATACCGAGCATGCGCTGCGCCGACAGATTGATGTGTATCAGGTGTGCAGACCGGTCCGTGACTGCCACCGCTTCACCCAGCTCTTCGAGCAAAGCCACCAGCTGGTAGACAGGATGAGTGCGCTGGCGCGTGAGGTCGATCGCTTCCATGCTGATCCCCGTTTAAGACTGCTTAAGTTAAATTGAACTTGTTATATAAGGAAATGTAACGCCCAGGCCCCGCCGAGCCCGACAGTCACGGCCAGCACAGGAAGCATGCAGAGACGTGCCAGCGTCATTCCACCCACGACCGCCACCAGACCCAGCTTGAAGCCCATATTGGCCAGATAAGCAATGGTGATTGCGGAAACCGTCTGCTCGGGATTCAGTTTTCCCAATTCGAACAATCGCAAGCTGGACAGCGTAA
This sequence comes from uncultured Methylobacillus sp., assembly GCA_946481235.1. The sequence goes on from CAMLME010000161.1 coordinate 2,566, forward strand.
TCGCATCGACATCGGTCAGGCCGGACACCAGAGCCAGGGCATAAAGACCGCCGCTGCCAGCGTAGTCGGAAAGCCAGGCAGCGCATACCAGAACAATCGCATAGAGCAACCCGAAACTGAGCGAAACCTTGATCTCGGTTGGGTTGGTGATTTTTGGCATCGGCAAATCACCATCGCGATTGATATTGCGCCACAGCAGATAAGTAACGGCGCCGCCAAGCACCAGGCCTCCGGCCAGCACCGGCAGCATGTAAACCACGATGCGCGGCGAAACCACACTGCTCAGCACCGCCAAACGAACCAGCACCACCAGACTGGCAATCATGATGACGACCGCAGCCAGCCGGGCGAATTTTTCGCCGCCTTTGCCATGGCGGGCGTACACCAATGTAGTTGCGGTACTCGAGGCAAGACCGCCAAACACGCCCAGTAACGGCGCGCCATATTGTTGGCCGACGAGACGCAGCGCTGCATAACCGGCCAGGCTGACACCGGATATCAGCACCACCATCAACCAGATCTGATACGGGTTAAGCGCCCCGTATGGTCCAAAATTGCGGTCAGGCAGGATAGGCAAAATAACGAAGGAAAGCACTGCGAACTGCAACACCGATTGCAGGTCGGTGCGCGACAGGCTCTTGCTCAGGTTTTGCAACTCGGGTTTGTAATGCAGCAGGATGGTCGTGACGATGGCCAGCATCACCGCCAGCGTCGTCTCGCCATACCAGACCATCGCCCCGAGGCCGAAGCAGAACACCAGGGCCGCCTCGGTAGTCGTGCCGGGATCTTCGATCGGGGGGCCTTCCAGATAGGCGCCGACGATCATGGCAGCGACCACGAGAAAACCTGCCGCCAATATCCATGGAGAGTCGGCCTTGCTCGCCAGCAGGGCGGTCAGGGTTCCCAGCAGGGCAGTGAGGGTGAAGGTTCGGAGGCCGGCTTTGGCAACCGGACTGCGCTCACGCTCAAGGCCGATCAGCAGGCCGATCATGAGGCTGGTGAGGAAGGCCGGAACATGCTCCAGCCCATTGCCCTGACTGAGAAAATCGCCAATACCCATAAGCGCCACGCATAAAACAGGATGCCTTGCATACTACTTGTTTGCTGGTCGCGGGAAAAGCATCGAATGATCAATGGACGTATTGATCACTTAAAATGAATGTATGTCACAAATCTGTAACACTCAGCCATTACAGTGGCGCAAGTTTCATTAAACATTATCAATCACGGAGATTGCCATGCAATTCAAGTTCGCTAAAACCCTCGGTGTCGCTGCCGCTGTTGCCGGCCTGTTCGCCGCCCCCGCCACCGTTCTGGCGGCCCAAAAGATCGTGAAGATCGACGGCTCCAGCACGGTCTACCCGATCACCGAAGCGGTGGCCGAAGAGTTCCAGATCGCCAAGAAGGGCGCCGTCAAGGTCACGGTCGGTATCTCCGGCACGGGCGGCGGCTTCAAGAAGTTCTGCCGTGGCGAAACCGACATCTCCGGCGCTTCCCGCCCCATCCTGCAGAAGGAAATGGACGCCTGCAAGGATGCTGGCATCCAGTACATCGAACTGCCGGTGGCTTACGACGCGCTGACCGTCGTGATCAACCCGAAGAACGACTGGGCCAAGAACATGACCGTGGCCGATCTCAAGAAAATGTGGGAGCCGGCCTCCCAAGGCAAGGTCAAGACCTGGAAGCAAGTCAACGCCGCATGGCCTGACAAGCCGCTGAAACTGTTCGGCGCAGGCGCCGACTCCGGCACTTTCGACTACTTCACCGAAGCCATCGTCGGCAAGGCCAAGTCCAGCCGCGGCGACTTCACCGCATCCGAAGACGACAACGTGCTGGTTCAGGGCGTTTCGCAGGACGCGAATGCCATCGGTTACTTCGGCCTGGCCTATTATGAAGAAAACAAGGACAAGCTGAAGGCTGC
>CAMLME010000162.1 GCA_946481235.1 uncultured Methylobacillus sp.
TGCGCGAAACCATGCCCGACCTCATCCTGCTCGACTGGATGCTGCCGGGCATGAGTGGCATCGAATTCGCACGCCGCCTGAAGTCCGACGAATACAGCAAAAACATCCCCATCATCATGCTGACCGCGCGCAGCGAGGAAATCGACAAGATTCGCGGCCTCGACGTCGGCGCCGACGATTACGTCACCAAACCGTTTTCGCCCCGCGAATTGAATGCCCGCATCAAGGCTGTGCTGCGCCGTCGCGCACCGCAGATGACGGATGATCCCATCGAATCAGGCTCCTTGCGCCTCGACCCGGTTACCCATCGCGTTACCGGCAACGGCATCCAGCTCGACCTCGGCCCGACCGAATTCCGTCTGCTGCATTACCTCATGTCCAACCCCGAGCGCGTGCACTCGCGTTCGCAGGTTCTGGACCGCGTCTGGGGCGACCGTGTGTTCGTCGAAGACCGTACCGTAGACGTACATATCCGCCGCCTGCGCCAGGCACTTGCCGCATCCGGCCATGAAGAGCTGATCCAGACCGTACGTGGCGTCGGCTACCGTTTCTCGGCGAAGTAACCGATAATGTGCGTCCGATTGAAGCTGTAGCGCTTGCACGCAACTCTTCTACAGCTTCCAAGAACTGGATGCCCACTACATGCATGAATTCCGCTGGCGCCTGCTATGGCTGTCCATCCCTACGCTGCTGCTTTGCCTTCTCCTGTGGCCCCTGGCCGGTCTGGAATATGCATTAGGCGCCTTGGCGCTGGCGACGATCGCATATCTCCTGGCGCATTTTTACTGGCTGGAAAAACTTGCCATATGGTTAAAGCAGCCTAACCTGGCGAGCATGCCCATAGGCTCGGGCATCTGGGAGGATGTATTTGCCGCGCTTTATCAGGAAATCCGGCGCCAGACCAGCAGCCAGACCGAACTGACCTCTGCATTGGAGCGTTTCCAGCATGCCGCGAGCGCCCTACCGGACGGCGTAGTCTTGCTCAATAACAGCGACCAGATCGAATGGTGCAACCCTCCGGCAGAAATCCAGCTGGGGCTGAATCTTGTGCAGGATACCGGCCAACCCATCGGCTACCTCGTCCGCCAGACCGAATTCACCAGCTACCTTCAGGCACAGGATTATGCCGAGCCGATCAAGCTCAATACCTTGCGCAATCCGGATACCACTCTGGAAATTCAGCTGATTCCTTTTGGCGACAAGCAGAAGCTGCTGCTATGCCGAGACATCACGCCGATGGAAAAACTGGAAACCATGCGCCGCGATTTTATCGCCAACGTATCGCATGAATTGCGCACGCCGCTGACCGTAGTCGGCGGTTTCCTGGAAACGCTGGAAGACATGGAGAGCGGCATCCCGGAAAACATGCGTCAGTATTACAAGCTGATGCAGGAGCAGACCGTGCGCATGCGCCATCTGGTGGAAGACCTGCTGACCCTGTCGCAACTGGAAAGCAACCAGAACATGCCGCAGGAAACGGAAATCGATGTGCCATCCCTGCTGCGTCTGGTCATGAGCGAAGGCGAAAGCCTGAGCGGCGGGCGCCATCGCTTGACCCTGGATGCGGATATCCATCTCTTCATGACCGGCGCCACGGAAGAATTGCACAGCGCGTTCGGCAACCTGGTCAGCAACGCCATCCGCTATACGCCCGACGGCGGCGACATCAAGCTTAAATGGGGCATGCGCGGCAATAGCGCAGTGTTCAGTGTTACCGATACCGGCCTCGGCATCGAGCCCGAGCACATCAGTCGGCTGACTGAACGTTTCTACCGCGTAGACCGTAGTCGCTCACGCGCCACCGGCGGCACTGGCCTCGGCCTTTCCATCGTCAAGCACATCCTGACGCGGCACCAGGCCAGGCTCGAAATCCAGAGCGAAATTGGCAAGGGCAGTACGTTCAGTGCCGTATTCCCGACGGCACGCTTAATTCATAAAAACTGACTTCCGGACAAAAGGAGCCATCATGTCGCTGGAAACCTGGGAATTGATGAGCTATGTCGTCACCGTGGTTGGCCTGCCGCTGGCCATCGCCGTATTCCTGTACGAGCAGCGCAAGGAACGGGAAAACGAAGAGGAAGAGGTCTATCAGCTGCTGTCAGATAACTACCAGGATTTTCTCAAGGTAGCCTTGGCCAATCCGGATCTGCGGCTTTTTTCTGTGGAAGGTGTCACCTCCCTCAACGAAGATCAGCAGGAACGGCAACTGATTATTTTCGTGATGCTGACTTCCCTGTTCGAGCGTGCCTATCTGCTGCTGTTTGAGGACAACATGTCGCCCAAGCAGGCCCGGCGCTGGAACTCATGGGAAGACTATATTCTGGAATGGTGCAGCCAACCGGACTTCCGCGCAAACCTGCCACGCCTGATGCACGGTGAAGACCCGAGCTTCGTCCGTTATGTCGAGCATCTTGTCACCACCAACTTCCCGGACATCGACAAGTAGTCCGGGGTAAATTGTTGATGCTGAATTATATTTTCGGGGCGAAACTGAGCGACGCAGAGTTGATGCAATAGCGCAGCCCGGTTGGCGGCGGGCCGTCGGGAAACACATGCCCGAGATGGGCATCGCATACATTGCAGATTACCTCGGTACGTATCATGCCGTGGGAAATATCGCGTTTCTCGCGCACATTTTCAGGGTTGAGCGGCTCGAAGTAGCTGGGCCAGCCGCAACCGGAATCGAACTTGGTATCCGACTCGAACAGCGGCGTGCCGCAGCACACGCAGGTATAAATGCCGCGTTCATGATGGTGGAGATAAGCGCCGGTGCCGGGACGCTCAGTCGCGGCATGGCGTGTGACTTCGTACTGGATAGGCGTCAGTTGCGCCTTCCACTCCTCGTCAGGTTTCACTACCTTGCCCATGGCAGTTCTCCTCTTCGTACTTTTTTGAAGCGCCAAGACACCAAAAGCGCCAAGTAAAAACTTCATTGCAGAACTTTCAATTGGCGTTTTGGTAGCAAAGCATTTTTCAAAACTTACAGCAAAACCTTCTCGATGCCGCCCTGGTTGGCCTTCGCTACGTAGTCCTCCATCCAGTTCTCGCCCAGCAGGTTCTTCGCCAGTTCGACCACGATGTAATCGGAGCCGATGCCGGTATCTTCCTCGTAGCGCTGCAGGCCTTGCAGGCAGGACGGGCACGAAGTCAGGATTTTCACTTCCTGCTCCGGCGCACCCGGCGTCAGGCCGAGTTTTGTCATGCCTTTTTCCAGCTCCTCCTGCTTGCGCATCTTGACCTGGGTGGCGATGTCCGGACGCGCCACGGCAAACGTTCCCGACTCGCCGCAGCAGCGGTCGTTCAGCGGCACGTCCACACCCATCAGGGCCTGCGTTACCTTGGCCGATGCGTAGGTTTTCATCGGCGTGTGGCACGGCTCGTGATACATGTAGCGCACGCCCTGCACGCCTTCCATTTTGACACCCTTTTCCATCAGGTATTCATGGATGTCGAGCAGGCGGCAGCCAGGGAATATCTTCTCGAACTCATACTTCAACAACTGATCCATGCAGGTGCCGCAGGAGACGATCACCGTCTTGATGTCGAGGTAGTTCAGCGTATTCGCGACGCGGTGGAACAGCACGCGATTTTCCGCGGTGATTTCCTGCCCCTTGTCGTGATTGCCGGCCGAGGTCTGCGGGTAACCGCAGCACAGGTAGCCCGGCGGCAATACGGTGATCGCACCGGTTTCATACAGCATCGCCTGCGTGGCGAGGCCGACCTGCGAGAACAGGCGCTCCGAACCGCAGCCGGGGAAGTAGAACACGGCATCCGAATCCTCGTTCACCTTCTGCGGATTGCGAATGACCGGCACCATGGAATCATCTTCCACGCCCAACAATGCGCGCGATGTCTTGGTCGGCAATGCCTTGGGCATTGGCCGGTTAAGGAAATGGATCACCTGCGTCTTGATCGGTGCTTTGCCGGTGGTTGCAGGGGGGCGTTTCTTGATCGGGCTGACCAGCTTTTTGGTCATCTTGTGGGCGAGACGTTGCGCCCAGTAGCCGAACTGGATCATGCCCATGCGCAGCGCCTTGATCGTAGCCGGATCCTTGGCGTTGAGGAAAGCCATCGACGCCGCCGTGCCCGGGTTGAACGCTTTCTTGCCCTGCTTGCGCAGGAAGTTGCGCATCGCAATCGACACGTCGCCGAAGTCGATATCCACCGGGCATGGGTTCAGGCAGCGATGGCAGACCGTGCAATGGTCGGCCACGTCGTTGAACTCGTCGAAATGCATCAGCGAAACACCGCGCCGGGTCTGTTCCTCATAAAGGAAAGCCTCGATCAGCAGCGAGGTCGCCAGGATCTTGTTGCGCGGGCTGTACAGCAAATTGGCTCGAGGTACGTGCGTGGTGCACACCGGCTTGCACTTGCCGCAGCGCAGGCAATCCTTGATGGAGTCGGCAATGCCGCCGATTTCCGATTGTTCCATGATGATGGATTCCTGCTCCAGCAGGCCGAAGCTGGGCGTGTAGGCGTTGC
>CAMLME010000163.1 GCA_946481235.1 uncultured Methylobacillus sp.
GCCGGGTCGCGCAGGTTGATGTTGGGCGAGGCCATGTCGATCTTGGCGCGCAGCAGCATGGCGCCGTCCGGGTGCTTGTCGTCGCGCATCTCGCGGAACAAACGCAGGCTCTCTTCAACCGGGCGGTCGCGCCACGGCGAATTCTTGCCCGGCTCGGTCAGGGTGCCGCGGCTGGCGCGCATTTCATCGGCGGTCTGCTGGTCAACGTAGGCGTGGCCGGATTCGATCAGGTATTCCGCGGCGCGGTACATGAAGTCGAAATAGTTGCTGGCGTAGTACAAATGCGACTTGCCGTATTTCTCCCAGCCGAAGCCCAGCCATTGCACGGCGTCGGTGATGCTGTCGACGTATTCCTGTTCTTCCTTTTCCGGGTTGGTGTCGTCGAAGCGCATGTGGCATACGCCGTCGTAGTCGCGTGCCAGGCCGAAGTTGAGGCAGATGGACTTGGCGTGGCCGATGTGCAGGTAGCCGTTGGGTTCCGGCGGGAAGCGCGTGCGGATTTTGGCCGGATCGGGTTCGCCTGCGGCGTGGTGCGCGGCGTCTCCCGGCGTGCCGGCCCACTGGCGGCTGGCGTAGGTGCCCTGGGCGAGATCGCGCTCGACAATGTTGCGCAGGAAATTGGAAGCGGGAGGATTGGGAGTTTTTTGTTCGGACATGTCAAATCTGTCAGGTTGGTTTAACCGCTATTTTACACCCTGTCGGCACGGCGGAGTTTGCCGCGCCGACAGGTATAATCCACTCGATGAATTCGCTCACTTTCCCCATCCTGCGCTTGCTTGCCGACGGCCGGTTTCATTCCGGCGAGGATATCGCCAGCCATTTCGGCGTGACGCGCGCCACGGTGTGGAACGCGCTGCAGGATGCTGAAACGCTGGGCGTGCAGCTTTTTTCGGTGCGCGGCAAGGGGTATCGCCTGCCGGATCCGGTGCGTTTTCTGGATGCTGAACGCATAGGCGCGGCGCTGGGTGTGCATCGCGAGACCTTCGTGCTGGAAATTCATGACCGGATGGATTCGACCAATAGCTATCTGATGCGCGCGGCCTCTAATGGTGCCGCGCACGGCACCTGCGCTGTGGCGGAGTTGCAGACGGCGGGTCGCGGCCGTCGCGGCAGGGCGTGGCAAGCCGGCCTCGGCAACAGCCTGGCATTCTCGGTGCTGTGGCGGTTTGATTGCGGCGCCGGTGCGCTTTCCGGCCTGAGCCTGGCAGTTGGCGTGGCGCTTGTGCGCGCTTTACATGAGCTTGGCGCGCACGAAACGGCCCTGAAATGGCCTAACGATGTACTGAGCCGCGAACAGAAGCTGGCGGGCATCCTGATCGAACTGCAGGGTGACATGGATGGCCCTAGTGCGGCGGTGATCGGCATCGGCCTCAATCTGCGATTGCCGCTAGCCATGCAGAATGCCATCGACCAGCCCGCCATTGATCTTCATCGGCTGCTCGGCAAGGCGGTGGCACCCGATGATGTGCTCGGCGCGCTGCTGCGGCATCTGGCCGATGTGCTGCAGGTATTCGAGCAACGCGGTTTCGAGGAGTTGCGTGAAGAGTGGACGGCACATCACGCTTATCACGGGCAACCCGTACGCATGATGATGCCGGACGGAAGAATCATCGAAGGCATCGCGGAAGGCATTGCTGCAGACGGTGCCCTGCAGGTACGCTCCGCCGATGGCGTGCAGCGTTTCACGGCGGGGGAAATCAGCATGCGAGGCGCATCATGATACTGGCGATAGACGCGGGCAATACCCGCACCAAGTGGGGCGTGTTCGACGACAAGGGCATGCAGGTGGCCCTGGGTTCGGTCGACAACATCGAGATTGCCTTGCTGCCCGATCTCCTGCGCGAGTTTTCCGGCTGCCGTCGTGCGGTGGGCTCCAATGTCGCAGGCGAAGCGGTTGCAGGCCGGCTCAACATGGCGCTGGCCGCACTGGGCATACCGGTACTGTGGATTCAGTCGCAAGCCGTGGCCTGCGGTGTCAAAAACGGTTACCAGCAGCCCGAGCAATTGGGCACCGATCGCTGGGCAGCGTTGATCGCCGCCTGGAACACCTATCACATGCCCTGCGTCGTGGTGAATGCCGGTACGGCGCTGACGGTGGATGCGCTCTCGGGCGAGGGTGAGTTTCTGGGCGGGCTGATTGTGCCCGGCTTCGGATTGATGCGGGAATCGCTGGTGACCGGAACCGCAGGGATTGCAGTCACCACCGGGCAATGGCGCGACTTCCCGGTATCCACGGCGGACGCGGTGCAGACCGGGACGTTGACGGCAATGGCGGGGGCCGTTCAGCACATGGCATCACTGCTTGAAATGCGCGAAGGGCGCGCGCCGCATTGCGTGTTGAGCGGCGGCGATGCGGAACTGCTGGCGGCGGCGTTGCCGAGGCCGTCGATCATTGTGCCGAATCTGATATTGCTGGGCTTGGTTCTTTTGGAGAAAACGTCGGTATGAAATTGTTGTTCGGGTTGTTGCTTGCCTTGAATGTCGGGTTGTACGGTTATTTCGAGTTAAGCCAGCCACTGGAATCCGGCACGCAGGCCGGGCACGAATCCATACAACCGGAAAAAATGCAGGTGTTGACGCCGCAGCAAGTAGAAGCCATGCCTAAACCTGCCGCGGCATTGCCTGCGGAACCACCGGCGCTGCATGCACTCGAACAATCATCCTGCTATGAGTGGGGCAGCTTCCCAGGCAAACGCATAGGACGCGCTCGCGACGTGGTGGAAAGGCTAGGGCTGGATGCGCAGGTCCAGGTCGTCGCGAACCAGGAAGCTATCAGATACTGGGTATACATCCCGCCTCTGAAAAGCTTCCAGGAAGCGCAAGCCCGGAACGAGGCATTGCACCGCCTCGGCATCGAGAATACTTTTATCGTTCAGGATGCCCAGTGGAAGAACGCCATTTCCTTTGGCGTTTTCAAGGACGAAGCGCTGGCGACGCGACTGGCGGAAGATATGCGTAACCGTGGCGTGACCGATGTCGCGAAAACGGTGCGTAACCAGGAGGGCAAGCAGTTTGTCCTGGCTATCCGTAATATTTCGGATGCTACCGCAGAAGAGATTCAGCGGCTGAAGCCGGATTTTCCGTATAGCGAACTCAAGCGGGTTGAATGCCAATAACCTGAAAGGAGAAATGATGGGACTGATCAGAACCGTAGTGAAGCAGGTCGCTTTTGCGGCTGCCATCGTGATGGCCAAGCGCATGATTGACCGTGTGTCAGGCCGCAGTCGCGCCAAGCAGCTGACTGCACACTAAACCACCTATCCGGGGAAAAGCTTCCCCGGATTCAATATATTCAACGGGTCGAAGGCCCGTTTGACCGACTTCATCAGCGCGATGGTCGTTTCGTCGATCTCGCGCGGCACGAACGGCCGCTTGGCCATGCCCACGCCATGCTCGCCCGAGAGTGTGCCGTTCAACGACAGCACCAGCGAGAACACTTCGTCCAGGCAAGCCTCTGCCCGTTCCATTTCATCCCCATTGCCCGGATCGACCAGCAGGTTGACGTGAATGTTGCCATTGCCTGCATGGCCGAAATTCACGTTGGCGATGCGGTAGCGCTTGGCCAATTCTTCAATTCCACCCAGTAATTCCGGCAGGCGCGAAACCGGTACGGCGACATCCTCATTGATTTTCTTGGGTGCGACGTCGCGCAACAGCGGCGACAATGCCTTGCGCGCTGCCCATAGCGATTTTGTGTCGGGTGCCAGCTTGGCTTCGATCAGCCCATCGACCTGGCAAGCCTTGAGAATGGCTTCCGAGGCTTCATGAATTTCCGCTTCCGAACCGTCCACCTCGATCATCAACAGCGCACGCATATCCTCCGGCAGCATGCCCGGATGGCGATTGCGAATCAGGTTAAGAGCGTTGTTATCGAGGAACTCCAGCGCGGAAGGCACGAAAGGCTGGGCCATGATCGCGGCAATCGCGTGCGCGCAGCTGGTGGTATCGCGGTATTGCGCCGTCAGGCCGCCAACAGCACGCGGCAAAGGGGTGAGCTTGAGTGTTGCCTCGACGATGACTGCCAGCGTGCCTTCCGAGCCGACGATCAGCCGCGTCAGGTCGTAACCAACGACACCCTTGGTGGTGTAACAGCCCGTGCGTATCAGCTCGCCGCTGCCCGTCACCGCTTGCAAACCCAATACGTGATCGCGCGCCACACCGTACTTCACCGCATGCGGCCCGGCCGCGCAGGTGGCGAGATTGCCGCCGACACTGCAATACGGCGCGCTGGACGGATCCGGCGGCCAGAAGAACCCCTTGGGCCGGATGGCGTCCTGCAATTCCTGATTCAGCACGCCCGGCTCGATGATCGCCATGCGGTTGTCAGGGTCGATGGACAGGATGCGATTCATGCGCTCCAGCGACAACGCCACGCCGCCTTGCTCCGGAACGCTGCCGCCAGCCGTGCCGGTACCGCGACCGCGTGGGACGACGGGTATCTTGTGCTCATTACACAGGCGGACGACAGCCTGAACTTCTTC
>CAMLME010000164.1 GCA_946481235.1 uncultured Methylobacillus sp.
GCCTGTTCGACGATGATGATGGCGCGGTCTACGCCGGCGCAGAAACCGCGCGGATTTGCGAGTACGACTTGCATATCAATTTCCCAGCCAGTGGGCAAAGGTAAGTAAAAGGAGGAGTCCCATCATCACGACCAGCACGCGCCAGACCAGGCCGGTTGCACTGCGCAGGTAGTCGGCATCGGCTTCGTCGCCCATGCCGAGTTCGGGGCGGTATTCGAGCACGCCGCGCGCCGGCAAGGTTTCACCCAGCCGTACGCCGAGCGCTCCGGCACCGCTGGCGAGTATGATGCCTTGGGCCTCATTAGGCCAAGCGGCGGCCTGAGTGCGCCAACAATAGACGGCATCCTCGAAATCGCCGACGACGGCGAAGCTGGCGGCAGTGAACCGTGCCGGCAGCCAGTCGAGCCAATCGAAAGCCTGCAGCGAGAAAGCGCCGAAACCGTCATGTTTTTCTGCCCATTCCGTTTTCGACAGATAGGCTAGCCGATAAAGCAGTGCGCCGACCGGGCCGAGCAGGAAAAACCAGAAAATCGGCGCGAACAAGTCATGATGCGCATGTCGCAACGTGGATTCGATGCCGACCTTGGCAACCTGCGCCGCATCGTAGGTCTGCGCATCGCAGTTCTGCCAATCTTCCAGCTCGCGGCGCGCATCTTCCAGATTGTGGTCGCGCAGCTTGTTCGCGATCAGCTCCGGCATCTGGCCAAAGCGCCCAACGCGCAGGACGAAATAAAGAATCACGATTGAAAACAGCGCGCCGAGTAATGCGTTGGCTCGGTAAAGTGCAATGTAAGCAACAGCGATAATGATTACCGGCAGTAATACCGCCACGATCCAGGCCAACATGCCATGCTGTTTTCGGCCATCGTTGAAATTCTGCTCCAGCCATGCGGCGTATGGACTGAAAAGATTATGCAGCCAGTCGGGTTGCGCCAGCGGACGGAAATATCCCAGTACGAGTGCGGCAAGCAGCGAAAGGAAACTCATGGACTTGTCTCCAGAGGCATTTCCACGGTAAGTACACTGGCATCGTAAAGCTCAACCGTAGGCAAGTGCAAGGTCATGTCATGCTGCTTCGTGAAATCGAGCAACCCGCCGTAAGCCTTGCCGTAGGCGAACACCGGGTGGGCCTTGATGCTGGCGGATGCCACTTTGCGCTGGGGCAGGATGGCGGTCTTCAGCGGCTCCTTGGGTATCACGCCGTCGTCGATTATGAATCCGGTGCGTGCGCGTCGCTTGTCCCGCTCCGTGGAGCGTGGGTCATCGAATATGATCGCAATTGCGCTGCCGGGTTCCACGCCTTGCTCACGCAGTTGCTTGTCGACTTCGCCGCGTTTCGAGCCTAGTTTGGAATATGGCCCTTCCGCCTCCAGATAGGCATAGCGATAGGGACCGCGCTCCGTGACTTCGATCTTTGCCGATGAAAACAGGCCCCACCACGTGAGAACGCCCAATATGGGGAGCGCGAAGGCCACCAGAAAACTGATCCAAGGTTTCTTCAAGTGTCTGTACAAATTCGGGAATCGGGTCGGAAAAGATACCACAAACCGCCAGCCCGGGACACGAAATCGGTATAATTCCCCCCTTTCGCAGCAGTGCCAGAGAATGATGAAACATACCGCTACGCTATTGATCAACTGTCCTGACCGCAAAGGTCTGGTCGCCGCGATTGCCGATTTCCTGTATCGGCACGACGCCAATATCCTGCACGCCGACCAGCACCAGGACAGCGAGCTCAATCTCTTCCTGATGCGCGTGGAGTGGGATCTTAACGGGTTCGCTTTGCCGGTCGAGGAATTCGAAAAGAATTTCGCGCCGATTGCCGAACGCTTCCAGATGCAATGGCAACTCAAGCTGGCCACGCAGAAGCCGAAAATGGCGATTTTCGTGTCGCAGTACGACCACTGTCTCGCCGATCTTCTGTATCGCCATCAAAGCGGCGAGCTCGCCTGCGACATCCCGCTGATCATCAGCAATCACCCCGATACTGCGCGCCTGGCCGAGTTCTACCAGATTCCATTTCACGTTATCCCGGTGACCAAGGACACCAAGGCACAGGCCGAGGCGCAGCAGTTTGAACTGCTCGACAAATATCAGATCGATCTCATCGTTCTGGCGCGCTACATGCAGGTACTGTCACCGGAATTCGTCGCACGATATCCAAAACGTGTCATCAATATCCATCATTCTTTCCTGCCGGCATTCGTCGGTGCCAAGCCGTATCATCGTGCTTTCGAACGCGGCGTGAAGCTGATCGGCGCAACCAGCCACTACGTGACGGAAGTGCTGGATGAAGGCCCGATCATCGAGCAGGACATCGCCCGCGTGTCGCATCGCGACCAACTGGAGGATTTGATCCAGAAAGGACGCGATCTGGAAAAGGTGGTCTTGTCGCGTGCGGTGCGTTGGCACATCGAAAACCGGATTCTCTTGTACGCGAACAAGACGGTTATTTTTGATTGATTTACAGTCGGTGAAAACCGGCTTTTCTGGGATTCGGAAATAAAAAAGCGGAAGCTGAGGCTTCCGCTTTTTGTTCTAACTTGTGCAATCAGTTCGCTTCGCCGGCTTCCGCAGCCGGATCCATCAGAGGCGGAAGTTCGACCGCGCTGTCATCGGCCGGAACTTCCGGCAGGTCTTCGGCGTACACCAGGGGTGTGGCGGTCAATGCAAATAAAGCGAGCCAGGCAAGCAGTACTTTCTTCATTTCTTCCTCCCGAATTGATGGTTTTGATTTATTTCGCGGAATTACGCGAACCGTAAATTTACGCCAAACAATTCGGGCAGACAATCCCCCTTATTTTATATGGGAAATTGGACGTTCAGCCTGGGATGGCTTTTTCTCCGGCAAACAGCTGCGGCACGGTTTCGCGCTCACGTACTTGGTAGACTTGGGTTCCGTCCACCATGACTTCGGCCGCACGAGGACGGGTATTGTAGTTGGAGCTCATACTCATGCCGTAGGCGCCTGCGGATAGAATCGCAAGCAAGTCGCCTTGCTGGAGGGCGAGCGAGCGATCATGCCCGAGGAAGTCCCCGCTTTCGCATACCGGGCCGACGATTTCGTACACTTGTGCAGTTTCTGCGCGCGACTTCACAGGCAGGATATCGTGCCAGGCGTCGTAAAGGGCCGGGCGCATCAGGTCGTTCATTGCGGCGTCGACGATGGCGAAGTTTTTGGTTTCACCGTGCTTGAGGTATTCAACGGCAGTCAGCAGCAGGCCGGCGTTGCCGACCAGCGCGCGGCCGGGTTCCATCACCAGCTTGAAGTTGCGGCCGGTAAGCTTGGCGCGGATCGCCTGGGCGTAGGCGGAAAACTCGGGCGGCGTTTCGTCGGTGTAGCGGATGCCGATGCCTCCGCCGATGTCGAGGTGGTGAATCTTGATACCAGCCGCTTCGATCTGATCGACCAGCGCCAGCACACGGTCCAGCGCATCGAGGAAGGGCGACAGCTCGGTCAGTTGCGAACCGATATGACAGTCGATGCCATGCACCGCGATGTTGGGCATGGCGGCAGCGCGCTTGTAGAGTGCCAGCGCCTCCTCGTAGGCGACGCCGAACTTGTTGTTCTTGAGGCCGGTGGAAATATAGGGGTGCGTCTTGGCATCCACGTTGGGGTTTACGCGCAGCGACACCGGCGCCTGCTTGCCCATCTCGCCTGCCACCACATTGAGACGCTCCAGTTCGGCCTCGGACTCCACGTTGAAGCAGAAAATGCCGGCTTCCAGTGCCTGGCGCATTTCCGCGGCCGTCTTGCCCACGCCCGAAAACACCACCTTGCCCGCATCGCCGCCCGCCGCAAGTACGCGCGCCAGTTCGCCGCCGGAAACGATGTCGAAACCGGCGCCCAACTTGGCGAACAGGTTGAGGATCGCCAGGTTGGGGTTGGCCTTCACCGCATAGCACACCAGATGCTCATGCCCGGCAAAGCCAGCGTCGAAGTTGCGAAAGGCCTCGGTCAGCGCGGCGCGGGAATAGACGTAGGTAGGCGTGCCGAATTCCGTTGCGATTTGCGACAAAGGTACATCTTCGGCGCAGAGCTCGCCGTTTTTCGATTCAAAAGGGATCACGGGTTACCTTGGGGATACTGTTGTTCGGGGATGTATAGCGGGCCCTTGGAACCGCAAGCGGTTATGGTCAGGCTCAGCACGATACACAGCAGGATTGCGCGCATGGCATTCAGTCCAAAGTGATTATTTTAACACGGCTATTTGCTTGCCTTGCCAGCATGCGCTTCGGCGATCGCTTGTGTGATCGCCCGGCTAAGGGGCGTGAATTCGTAATTGAAAACGATACTTGTATGCTGTGCAAAGTCTTCGAGTATGTCTATCGGCTCTGAACTGATGGGCTTTTCCCTTTCTCGTGCTGCTCTGAGTGCGGCAAAACGCTCGGATTCAAGAAAAGTCATGGCATCTTCGCTGGTAACTTGCACGTTCAGGTTATGTGCGAGTCGGTTACGGATTCTGTT
>CAMLME010000165.1 GCA_946481235.1 uncultured Methylobacillus sp.
CATGACTTATAATCTGCCAACTCAATCGTAACGAAACCAAAGGTATTTATGCTTAGCGATACCCCCACCAAACTCAAACCCTTGTCCGCCATCCTGTTCGGCAGCCGCTGGCTGCAAATGCCGCTTTACCTGGGGCTGATCGTCGCTCAAGCAGTGTACGTGTACCTGTTCTGGGTGGAGCTCGCCCATCTGGTACAGGCAACGCCGCATCTCACCGAAGAGAAAATCATGCTCGTGGTACTGGGCCTGATCGATGTGGTGATGATTTCCAACCTGCTCATCATGGTCATCGTCGGCGGCTATGAAACCTTTGTTTCCCGGCTTGGCCTCGAAGGCCATCCGGACGAGCCTGACTGGCTTTCGCATGTGAATGCGAATGTGCTGAAGGTGAAGCTCGCCACCGCGATCATCGGCATTTCGTCGATTCATCTATTGAAGACCTTCATCAACGCGCCCAATCTTCCTGAGCCAACCATGAAGTGGCAAGTCATCATTCATATGTCCTTCGTGCTATCCGCCGTCGGTATTGCCGCGATAGACCGTCTGATGTCACATAATGAACCACCGATGCAGAAGCACTAGCCACTTGTCATTTTCGCCATTGCATCCCGATTCGGCCGGCATCCATTGTCGGCCGAATTCATTTCAGCTTCCCCGTTCGCCAAAATAATCCACACGCCCTTCGCCATCAGCCTATGATGGAGTCACGTTGCCTGGGCTATCACCCCACCGACCGCAGGTCACCACCTGCCCATTGAACTAAACGTGTCTGCCACAAGCGGACGAAGCAAGGAGAAACACCATGGCCAAAGGTCAGCAACGCGGCAACAAGGAAGTGAAGAAACCCAAGAAGGATAAGCAGGCGGCAGTAGCACCCATCGGCACCTTCATTCCCATGCCGAAAACAATACTTCCGCACAAAACCAAGTAAGCATTTTCCCAATCGTCGTTGCGTGGTCCGGAATCGCGCTTGGGGCGCGTCCACATGCGTCGGCGTAACAATCTGAACGAATAGTCCTTCTGCGCGCGCGATCTATATTAAGAGATCGCGCTGCATCGTTAATGCCTCCTGAACACAGCACAATCCTCAGTATTTCCTACATTGGAATAGGTTGTTCGCCTATTAATTTGCCTCCGTGACGCAATTTATAGTCCTTTCATGGCATCAACGCGACGAGCTTAGTTTCAGCCAATTGGTGCTGCTGCATATCTCGAAGGAGAACTGCAATGAAAAAACTATTCTCATTATTTTTGACGCTGTTCCTGGCTGTCGCTAACTCCGCGTTTTCCGGGCAAGTGGGCGTCGGCAGTGGCAACGGCGGAGTTGGTACCGGAACAAGTTCTGGCACGAGAGGAATAGGTTCAGGCTCTGGAAGAACGGATACGGGCATAGGCACTCAGCGCGGGACAGATACCGAGACCGCCAGGGAAAGTGATATCGGGAGTGAAGGCATAGGTACAGGCCCCGGCGAATTGGGTTCGCCCAGCAGCAATAACAATCGGACCACCAGCCCTTCCAGCAATAGTTCTACCGGTACCGGCGGCCCGGGTACCATCATTTCGCCAGAACCTGATGATGGCATTGAAGGCCTCGATGAGGTCGATCCGGGTGTTTCGCGCGATACCGACGACCCTGGCGTACCGGGCGAACCCGGCTCGGCGCCATCGACGCGATGATGATTGATTTACCAATTCGATTCTCAGGAGAACAGCAATGAGAAATGCCATGGGAAAATCCGTAACAGCATTCATGATGTGCTTTGCCTTTTCGGCCTACGCAAAAACCGTAACGCCTTCGGATGCGGAAATCGTGGGCATTCTCGCGACCGCCAACACAGGTGAAATTCAGGCAGCTGAACTGGCCGCGCAGAAAGCCACGCGTCCCGAAATCAAGCAATTTGCACAGCAGATGCTGACCGAACATATGGCGATGAACGAAGAAAGAATGAAACTGGCGGGGAAACTCGGACTCAAGAACGAATACAGCGCCACCAGCAAGATGCTTACCAAGAAAAGCCAAGCCGACTTAAAGGAGCTGAAGCAGTTGAAGGGCTCCGAATTCGACGAGGAGTATCTTGAAGATCAGGTACTGATGCACAAGCTGCTATTGGAAACGATCGAAAATGTACTCATCCATAGCGCGGACCATCAAGAATTGAAAACAATGCTGACACATACCCAAGCAAAGATGGCATCGCATCTGGAGCATGCACGCCGGTTAGAGCACAAATACACCGAATAAATAGGAGCGTCGCTTCACACTTGACGGCCGGTATTTACCGGCCATTTTTCTTGACTTTTTTGACCTGATTTCGGGCTCATGTGTAATCCACAAAATCTGTGGATAACTCTGTGAACATCTGTGACTTAAAAGCGTAACTTACGCCACTATAACGACTTTTTTATTTCGATTAAAAATTGAACTTTTTAGCCACCCATTTAAAATCAATAACTTATCTACTTATCATTATTTATTATGAGCTTAGGGGAAATCTTAAGGTTCTACATGAAGTGATGTGCATAACCGAAGGAGGATTGCAACGCTTTTTTCTTCAAACTCAGCCCTGCGCCTTGCTTGGAGAGGGGCGAAACAAACGCATCAAAATATAAAAAAATTATTTATATTTGCGAAATTGGCCAACCACCACGCCGAAGATTTCGAGCCGGCCTTGCGGACGTATCGTCGGATAGGCTTTGTTGGCAGGATAGAGAACGAACTCGTTTTTCTCGCGACCCAATGTTTTTAGCGTGAATTCGTTATCGACAATGGCAACTACCACATCGCCGACATTCGCTATCTGTCGTTTTTCCACAATCACGACATCGTCGGGCATGATCCCGGCATCGATCATGGAATCGCCACGTACGGTAATCAGCACAGTCTGTGATGGGCGCTCCACCAGATAGTCGTCAATGGACAGGGTGTCGTGCTGGTCGCCAGAGGCTGCGGAGGGCATGCCGGCCTGCACCGCACTTTCCGCCAGAATGCGTTCGAAAAAACGGCCGCCAGGCTTGAGCCGCTTGTCCGGAGCGGAATCGAGATATCCCTGAAGTTTTAGCCTGGCCACAAGCGCGGTCACGGCATTCTTGGATTTGAAACCCAATAAGCTCGCGATCAATGCATAGGACGGAAGCGTTTTGTGCGCGGCGTAGTAGTCTTGCAGCGCGGCAAGATAATCCTGGTCTTTACCCATGCCCAGAAGACTACTGTACGATCGTACATCCGTCAACTCTTCTTGAGCCTGCGGATGGAAAACCCTTTGCATCCGTGAGACGTTTTCCCTGTCAGCCGTCGGCCGCGTGGCGGACGCCGACACCGGCACCCCCGATATCGGTGGCCCGATGTGCGATACCATATTGCTAGCAGCGACACTGCTGGCATTCCAACGCTTCTGACACTCTCGTAAATGAATCTGGATATACCTGAATAATGAAATACGTCGAAGAAACCATCCCGCATGCCTGGGCCGAAGCGGTCCCCGAGCTCGCCGACCAGCACAGCAAGATGGTCGCAATCCTGAAAGATGAAGCCGATGTGAGGCCGCGCCGCGGCTTGTGGTACGAAGCCTTGCGCAAGGTATCGCCGCAACAGGTACGCGTAGTCATCCTGGGACAGGACCCCTACCATGGCGAAGACCATGGCATCCAGCAAGCACACGGCATGGCATTTTCAGTCCCCGACGGCGTGCGTCCGCCACCTTCCCTGCGCAACATCCTGAAGGAAATGCAAAGCGACCTGGGCCGGCCTTCCAGCGTTTCCGGCGGCAATCTCAGCGTATGGGCCGAGCAAGGCGTGCTGCTGTTGAATGCTTCATTGACGACGCGCGGCGGGAAGGCAGGAGTGCATGCAAAACAATGGCATCGCTTCACGCAAACGCTGATCAACTATCTCGGGAGTCGTCCCGACCCTCTGGTTTTCATTCTGTGGGGCGGCCATGCGCAGAAACACAAGAAAGATATTGCGCCGCACCATGTCATCATCGAATCTGCTCACCCTTCGCCTCTGTCGGCATATCAGGGTTTTTTTGGCAGCAAGCCATTCAGCAGGGCCAACGACGCCTTGAGCCGGCTGAATAAATCGAAAGTAGATTGGTAAATTGCAGACAGTAAAGCGGGGACGATCCCCGCTTTACTGCATGGAATGGCTAACTTTATTAAGTCCGGCCGCCATGGCTGCTTAGCCCACCCTTGCGGCCCGCTGCGGCTGCTTCCTGGGAAGAAAATTCGTGGGCAGTGCCCTTGGCATGCGCCGCCTTGCCACCCTTGCTGCCGGCTTCCGCGGCCTGCTGGGATGAGAATTCGTGAGCGGTCCCTTTTTCGTGGGCGGCCTTGCCGCCCTTGCTGGCGATTTCACGTTGCTTGTCTTGGTCCATTGCGGCAAATCCGCGGTTACTACCTTGAGTTTGAGCCATTTGTTTCTCCTCATTCGGCTGATTGATAAAAAAGCAAAACCCTTGGACATG
>CAMLME010000166.1 GCA_946481235.1 uncultured Methylobacillus sp.
GGATCTGGCACGGGTGATATTCGTTGGTCAGGCCGTTGATCACCGGCACGCGCGAATTGGCAGCGAAACGCTCGATGATTTCCTGCTCAAAGGTACGGATCATGACCATGTCGCTCATGCGCGAAATCACCTGTGCAGCGTCTTCCACCGGCTCACCGCGACCCAACTGCGAATCGCGTGTATTGAGGTAGATCGCAGCGCCGCCCAATTGCTGCATGCCGGCCTCGAACGACAGGCGCGTGCGGGTGCTGGCCTTCTCGAAAATCATCACCAGCGTGCGGTCGAACAGCGGGTGGTAGGGCTCGTAGCGCTTGAACTTGTCCTTGATCCAGCGGGCACGGGCGAACACATGCTCCAACTCTTCCCGCGACAGATCCTTGAACTGAAGAAAATGTTTGATCGACATGATTATTGGCTCAAAAAGTTTTTCACCAGCGGCGCCAGGATGTCCACCAACTGCTGCGCTTCGGCTTTGCTCATCACCAGAGGAGGCAACAACCGGATCACCTTGTCGGCGGTCACGTTGATAAGCAGGCCAAGGGCCAGTGCTTGTTTGACCAGGTCGCCGCAAGGACGATCCAACTCGATACCTATCATCATGCCGGCATTGCGGATGGTGACGACGCCAGGCACATCCTTGAACTCTTCGCGCAGAGCCTGATGAATGAAATTACCGATTTCATCAGCCTTGGCACAGAGGGACTCCTCTTCAATGGCAGAGAGTGTCGCCAGCGCGGCGCGGCATGCCAGAGGATTACCGCCGAAGGTGGAACCGTGATTGCCCGGCTGGAACACTTCGGCCGCCGCGCCCTTCGCCAGACAAGCGCCGATGGGCACGCCAGACCCCAAGCCTTTGGCCAGAGTCATGACATCTGGGTAAATACCGCTATGCTGGAAGGCGAACATCGTACCGGTGCGTGCGATACCGCATTGCACTTCGTCCAGCATCAGCAACCAGCCGTTCTGGTCGCATATCGCGCGCAAGCCTTGCAGATAGCCATTGGCATCCTGCGGAATGATCACGCCGCCTTCACCCTGCACCGGCTCGACAAGTACCGCGACAACATTCGAATTGTGTTCCGCCACGTGGCGCACAGCTTCCAGATCGTCGAACGGCACGCGGACGAAACCCGCTACCAGCGGCTCGAAACCGGCCTGCACTTTGCGGTTGCCGGTAGCTGACAAAGTCG
This sequence comes from uncultured Methylobacillus sp., assembly GCA_946481235.1. The sequence continues at coordinate 1,191 of CAMLME010000166.1, forward strand.
CCATCGTCCGGCCGTGGAAGGCCTTGTCCATGACGATGATTTCAGGGTGCTCGATCCCCTTCTTGTGGCCGTGCAGACGCGCCAGCTTGATGGCTGCTTCGTTGGCTTCGCAGCCGGAGTTGCAGAAGAAAACGCGGTCCATGCCGGAAAGCGCGCTCAGGCGGTCCGCCAACTCGGCTTGCTCGGCGATGTTGTAGATGTTTGAAACATGGATCAGGCGTGCTGCTTGCTCGGAAATGGCCTTGACGAACGCAGGATGCGCGTGACCCAGACCATTGACGGCAACGCCGGCCAGGCCATCGAGGTAGCGCTTGCCCTGGTCGTCCCACAGCCAGACGCCCTCACCCCGGACAAAAGTGACCGGTTGCCGGCCATAGGTATTCATCAAATGTTGCGACATATCAAATTACCAAAAAGTAAAAATGCACACGGCGGCAAAAGCCGCCGTGTGCAGCAATTGCCAATTTCTCTTATAAACCGAACAGCGCTCGATGCGACAACCCGCCGGCCATGAAAAACAGCATCGGGATGGAAAGCATCATGTTCGTTCGCGATGCAAGGAATGCAATGCGTCGCGCCTTGGCTTTTTCTTCATCCGTCGCGGGCTTCATGCCCAGGATTTTCTTCTGGTTCGGCCAGATAAGGCCCCAAACATTGAACAGCATGATGGTGCCCAGCCAGGCACCGATACCGATCGGCGCCATTTCCGGCTGCAGCGTAAAGGCTGCGGTAAACCCTGCCCCAAGCAATGCCGCACCCGCCAGCCAGGTCACCAGAGCAGACCAGCGGAACCAGAACAGTGCGCGCGGAGCGACATGTTTGGTGATGCCGGCAGCGGTGCCGTCAGCCGCAGCATCTTTCAACGCCGGTACCTGCACCAGGTTGAAATAGTAAAGCAGGCCGATCCAAGTGATACCGGCCAGGAAATGTATCCAACGAGCGATTGCAGGAACGAGTTCCATGATCACACCCCCGCCAGAATGAAATTTTTGAGGAAGAAGTACAGGACAACAGTCAGAATCAGGCCCGAAACAATTGTTCCAGGTATGGAATCCAGCGGATTTTTCATTTTTCCTCCCGTTGATTAAGGTACTACGCCGAGTTGTGAAGCGTATCGTAAAACCGCCAGCCGGGCAAGAAAGATACCCATTCCAACTATCTAGCAGGATTGCATTTTTCGACCGCAAACGGCTCTCGGGCAACCACAATTTCCCTCCCAGCGACTCCTTCCGGACACTGCGGCTTGTAAAAATCCCCCATTCAGGCAAAATGTCGCGTTCGTTATTATGCGGCCAGCATACTGGCCAGTTCTTCCGTATTCTCCGGATGAAGCTCGAATTTATGTCTCTTGCGCAAGTTACTCCTTTCAAACGCCCATTACGGCCCCAATTACCGGTTTCCTGGTATGTCGACCCTGAAATCTACGCCCTGGAACAAAAGGTGCTGTTTTCGCACGCGCCCAACTATATCGGCCATGAACTGATGGTGCCCAATCCCGGCGACTATCATTCGCTGGAGTGGATGAACCATGGCAAGGCGCTGGTGCGTAATCAGCAGGAGATCGAACTGATCAGCAACGTCTGCCGCCATCGCCAGGCCATCATGCTGAAAGGCAAGGGCCATGCGCAGAACATCGTATGCCCGGTGCATCGCTGGACTTACGACCTGAAGGGCGAACTGATGGGCGCCCCCCATTTCGACGAGAAGCCCTGCCTCAACCTCGGCAAGACTCCGCTGCAAAACTGGAACGGACTGTTGTTCGACAGCAAGCGCAACATCGCCAGCGATCTCGGCAAGCTGGGTTTTCTCAAGGATTTCGACTTCAGCGGCTTCATGCTCGACCGCGTGATGATCGATGAATACAACTTCAACTGGAAAACCTTCATCGAAGTCTATCTGGAGGATTACCACGTTGCGCCGTTCCATCCAGGGCTCGGCAACTTCGTCGATTGTGACGACCTCAAATGGGAGTTCGGCGAGTGGTATAGCGTGCAATCGGTAGGCGTAAATCGCGGCCTGGAAAAATCCGGCTCGCCGGCCTACCGCCACTGGCAGGACCAGGTGCTGAAATACAATAATGGCACCTTGCCTAAATACGGTGCCATCTGGCTGGTGTATTACCCGTTCCTGATGCTGGAGTGGTATCCGCACGTGCTGGTGGTTTCGAATATCATTCCGCGCGGGCCGCATGCCTGCTCGAATGTTGTGGAGTTCTACTATCCTGAAGATATCGCGCTGTTCGAACGCGAATTCATCGAAGCCGAGCAAGCCGCCTACAAAGAGACGGCCATCGAGGACGAGGATATCTGCCAGCGCATGCACGACGGACGCAAGGCGCTCCATGCGCAAGGACTGGACGAATTCGGCCCCTATCAGCATCCGATGGAAACCGGAATGGAACATTTCCATTTGTGGGTGAAATCCCAGTTGGAACCACACCTCTAGAATTAACATCACACGTCATTCCGGTACTGCAGTAGGCAGAACCCGGAATCCAGCAAGCAGCGGTGGTGTGGTCAGCGTACACAGAACTGCCGGCCAGATGGAGGCGGTCAAGGCTCTTGAAAAATCACCCCAAGGGCCTACACTGTAATCAGCCAGCTTATGGCGATCTCAATGTGACCGCATATCAGGAATAAAAACCATGATCACCATCAATCAGGAATCGAACAACCTCGTCATCGCCACCGTGCTGAGCGAATTCACGCTCGCTGATTTCAAGGAACTGGAAAAAGCGGCCGACTACGCACTGCAATCCCAGGAAAAAGCCAGCCTGCTGGTTGATTTGAACGATATGCTGGGTTTTACCGTGGACGTAGCGTGGGAAGAAATCCGCTTTGCCCGCAAGCATGCGCGGGATTTCGACAAAATTGCCGTCGTCACCAACGACGAATGGGTGCAATGGAGTGCGTGGCTGGCGCGGATTTTCACCGAAGCCGAAGTTCAGGTTTTCGACGATTACGTCACCGGGCTGGCGTGGGTGCAAAAAGGATAGATCCGCAAAAGCGGCCTCTATCCACGCTTACTATTTGTCAGGGGGTTAATCATGTCTATTCCAACGTTCTCAAAATTGAGCATCGCCTCCGTTTTCGTTTTATTGCTGGGCATGCAAACCGTCGCGCTGGCGGACTACGCATGCCCAGCCGCTTCCGATACACGCGGCGGATGGACTCCGCCCTCGTGCGCGCAACCGGTCAAGTGCCCGGACTGCGGCGTTGTGG
>CAMLME010000167.1 GCA_946481235.1 uncultured Methylobacillus sp.
GAGCAAGATCACCGACCAAGCCGTGAATATCGGTTCGGCCGTCGATGAATTCATGATCAAGTTCTTCGCCGCGCTGCTAGTGGTGATGGTGGTGTGCTTCGTCAGCATGGGCTGGCGTGTCGGGATCGTGGTTGCAGCGGCTGTGCCGCTGACACTGGCCACTGTATTCTTGGTGATGGCCGCCACTGGCAAGAATTTCGACCGGATTACGCTTGGCTCGCTGATCCTTGGCTTGGGCTTGCTGGTGGACGACGCCATCATCGCCATCGAAATGATGGTGGTGAAAATGGAGGAGGGCTTTAGCCGCGTTGCCGCCTCGGCTTATGCCTGGAGCCATACAGCGGCGCCGATGCTGGCCGGCACGCTGGTGACTGCTGTAGGCTTCATGCCGAATGGTTTCGCCCGTTCTACCGCCGGTGAGTACACCAGCAACATGTTCTGGATTGTCGGCATCGCGCTGATCGCCTCATGGGTGGTTGCAGTGGTGTTCACGCCATACCTCGGTGTCAAGCTGCTGCCCGATTTCGAGAAGGTCGCCGGTGGTCACGGAGCACTTTACGACACCCCTCGCTACAACCGTTTCCGCCAACTCCTGAAGCGGGTGATCGCGCGCAAGTGGCTGGTGGCGGGTGCGGTGGTAGGTTTGTTTGTCGTGGCAGTACTCGGTATGGCCGTGGTGAAGAAGCAGTTCTTCCCGATCTCGGATCGTCCCGAAGTATTGGTTGAAGTGCAGATGCCGTATGGCACGGCGGTCACCGCTACCAGCGCCGCCGCTGCAAAGGTGGAAGCCTGGCTTGCCAAGCAGGATGAGGCAAAAATCGTGACGGCCTACATCGGCCAGGGCGCGCCACGCTTCTACCTGGCGATGGGGCCGGAATTGCCTGATCCCTCGTTTGCCAAGATCGTGGTGCGCACCGATAGCCAGGTGCAGCGGGAGGAATTGAAACAGCGGCTGCGCAAGGCGATTGCCGACGGCCTGGCTCCCGAAGCAAGGGTTCGCGTCACCCAGCTTGTGTTCGGACCGTATTCTCCATTCCCGGTGGCCTATCGCGTCTCTGGCGCTGACCCGGAAAAGCTGCGCCATATCGCTGCCGAGGTGCAGCAGGTGATGGGCGCGAGTGCAATGATGCGTACGGTGAATACCGATTGGGGAACTCGCACGCCGTCCCTGCATTTCACACTGCAGCAGGACCGGCTGCAAGCCATGGGACTGACTTCAAGCGCGGTGGCGCAGCAGTTGCAGTTCTTCTTGAGCGGCGTGCCGATTACCGCAGTGCGCGAGGATATCCGCACGGTGCAAGTGGTGGCCCGCTCGGCCGGCGAGGCCCGTCTCGACCCCGCTAGGATTGCGGATTTCACGCTGACTGGCGCGAATGGTCAGCGCATTCCATTATCCCAGATCGGGAAGGTCGAAGTGCGCGCGGAGGAACCGGTGATGCGCAGGCGTGACCGGCTGCCTACGATCACGGTGCGCGGTGATATCGCTGAGGGCCTGCAACCGCCGGACGTATCTGCAGCGATCACCCGCCAGTTGCAGCCGCTGATCGACAAGCTGCCGAGTGGGTACCGCATCGAGCAAGCGGGCTCCATCGAGGAATCTGGCAAAGCGACTACCGCCATGCTGCCGCTGTTCCCGATCATGCTGGCGATTACGCTGTTGATCATCATCTTCCAGGTGCGCTCGATTTCCGCGATGGTGATGGTGTTCCTGACCAGTCCCCTGGGCTTGATTGGGGTGGTGCCGATGCTGATCCTGTTCGGGCAGCCGTTCGGCATCAACGCACTGGTCGGCCTTATAGCCCTGTCAGGCATCCTGATGCGCAATACGCTGATCCTTATCGGGCAGATTCACGAGAACACAAGAGCTGGACTCGATTCGTTCCACGCGGTTGTGGAAGCAACGGTACAGCGCGCCAGGCCGGTGATCTTGACTGCGCTGGCTGCGATCCTGGCATTCATTCCGCTGACCCATTCCGTGTTCTGGGGCACGCTCGCTTATACCCTGATCGGTGGCACCTTTGCGGGAACGATATTGACGTTGGTGTTCCTCCCGGCCATGTATTCCATCTGGTTCAAGATCCGGCCGCATGAGGCCGAGTTTAGCGCCGAGGATAAGGCCACATCCATCGATTATTTGCAGGCATAAAACTATATGAGACAACTATCCATTTCTTTAATTGTCGCTGCCGCATTGGCAACGGCAGCAGACCGTGCACAGGCATCGGGTTACCGTTTTGGCTCCCAGAGCGTTGCTGCACAAGGTACCGCGGATGCCAATGGCGCCGAAGCCAACGATCCATCTGCCATTTTCTATAACCCGGCTGGCTTGGCACAGCTGGACGGCTTGCAGATCAGCTTAGGTGCGACCGTCGTACTGCCTCGATCGCGCTACACGGACCTCGGCTCTACGCATTTCACTGGTCAGCCAGCCGGGGGCACCGAGACGGATGACTACCTGCCGGATGCAGTGCTTGCACCTTCGTTCTACCTAAGCAAAAAAAATCGACGCGCGTTGGACCGTCGGGTTGGGCTTGTTCGTGCCCTACGGCGCCAAGCTGGATTTTGGTCGGACCTGGACTGGCCGTCACGCCCTTACCGACATGAAGCTGGAATCCCTGGCATTGAACCCGTCGGCATCGTTCAAACTGGACGAGCGCCATGCCTTCGGCTTCGGCATCAGCGCCGAGCACATGAATGCGGCCTTAGGTCAGGCTGTTGATGTTCCTGGCACCATTGCGGCCCTGTCCACGCCTGCCGCCGTTGCCCAGAGCGCCGCCTTGGTCAGGCAGATCGCTGCCCTTGGAGGCAATCCAACGCTGTTGCGCACTTCGGCGGACGGTCACGGGTCCAATGACGTCAAGGATTGGGGCTGGGGCTACAACTTGGGCTACATGTGGACGTTGGACGCCGATACCCGACTGGGCCTGAGTTATCGCTCCTCGGTCGTGCACAAGCTGCGCGGTAGTACCGCATGGGATTTCTCGACCGTGACGAGCGACCCCATCGTTAACAACGTTCTGGCTGCGGCTTCTCACCGCGCCAATTCCGCCGCGCTCGTAGCGATACGGACACCAGAGACTTTGTCGTTTGACGTCTTCCATCAGTTCACTCCGCGATGGGCCGGCATGGCTGACTTGACCTGGACGCGCAACAACCGTCTGGACAACCTGAACATCGAATTCCCTGGCACGGACGAGGGCGCCGAGGTGATACGCCAGCAGTGGAAAAATACAGCCCGGCTTTCCATAGGTGCCAGCTATGCGTACACCGCGGAACTGACGCTGCGCGCTGGGCTCGCGTACGACCAGTCACCAGTTAAAGCGGCGCTGGCGCATCCGGCCCTGCCCGACGGTGACCGCAAGCAGATTAGTGCTGGCGGAAAGTGGAAGCTGGACGCGCATTCATCTATCGACTTCGCTTACAGCTATGTGGATGTAAGGAAGGTCACAGTGGACTACACCAACGATTGCAGCCCACTCAATGCTGGTTGTACCGGCAACGGCGAAAGTACCAAGGGCACATTCCAGACACATGTCTCGCTCGTAGGTATCGCTTATAACTATCAATTTTAAAACGGCATGTTATGACAAAATAACAAGTAGTGCTGATGACCAGCGTGCTATCGGGTACGCGCCACAGGCGTGCAGCTGATAAACCCTGGGCTCACCAAGACCGATTGGTCAGGACCCTCCGACCGGCAAGCCAACAAGCAGCTCCTCCCGCGGCCGAGTTTGTCCAGGTGCGTGGCGCCGGCCACTTCATCGTCCTCGAGCGGCCGGACGTGGCTGCCAAGGTGTTGAACGACGCGATGCGAATCGCGAGCGTTCCGAAAGCCGCGACCTGTTGCCGCTCGACCCGAATCCCTTCTGATCTTCGATCAACCCGCAACAAGCTGAGGTACTCTTATGCCCACCCCTGACATCGTTCTCTGCGCGCCGGTCCGAACACGTCGCCGACGCGCGCGCAGTTGAACGCTCTCGAACAAACCGCTATTGCAATGGATTAATGCAATGACATTCAAAGCACTACTGAGCACCAAGTCTGGTGAAACGATTTCGACCGACCTGGTCGATTTTTCCGATGCTGATCTGATGCCCGGCGACGTCACCGTCGACCACACAGCTTGGCCGGAACATCGGCCCTGTGCCCCAATGGCCCGCAAATGCGGGCCAAACCCGAAGATGGGCAACATGTCAAGAATCCCAGCGGGATTTTCAAATGCTGGGTATGTGGAGGTAAAGCTCCTTCTGAACCAGACAATAGTCGGTAATCTTTGTATGGAGCTTACACCGGATATGTGAGACGAACCGTGCTGAATTTCACACTCTGGCGCATTACTTTCAGTGATATGTCGTTCTCAACGTGCAGCAGGCCGTTGCCATGCGATGCCATT
>CAMLME010000168.1 GCA_946481235.1 uncultured Methylobacillus sp.
AGCGAGCATCGTTGGCAGTGACTTCTTCCTCTTCTTCGATCACTTTGCCAGACTTGGCATCGCATTCGACTTCCCATTCCTTGCCGTCTGCGCTTCGAATGTCGAACTCATAGATGGCCTTACCCTTTTCTATTTCGGCCTCAAGGGTTTGAACCTGGCCGGGATGTTTAGCCAGCGCGGCTTTCATGCAGGTTTCCAGCGCACCGACATGCTTGGCAGCGGCGTAGGCGGACGGCGTGGCGAAAAGCGATGCGACGACCAATGCAAATAACTTCTTGTTCATGACAAACCTCCGTTCATATCTAGATTCTTGGGGGCGAGGATTATATCCGTGAAACGGGTATAAATGTAAGTATCCTATTGATTATAAATAACAAGTGGCTGCTATCAGCCATGCTGGTTGTCTACATCCATCCTCGATGAAATCCGGGCAGGGCACACATCGATAAATCAACAGGTTGCGGGTACTCCTCATACGGGCACGCTTATTGCCACTCAGGCATGTCCTGACGTTAATAGTTCATAAAAATTAAAATGAAAATCCCGCTTGATGCATTAAGCCTGAAGTTGCGGCTGAACCTGTTGATTACCGCTCTGCTGGCCTTGATGTTGTTAATAGGTGCGATGCAGCTCATCAGTAACGCCCGCGAAAACGTACGAGCAGAGATTGAGTCGACCGCTGTGCTGGTTACGCACCTGCTGGATGCCGAAATTGCTTACCTTGCGGCCACCGCAAACGTCGATGTACTGGAGAGCCCATTTCGCCTGCAGGACTTTCGGCATATTCGGCATTTTCGAATCGAGTATTTCGATACTCATGGGCGTTTGCAGGATAGCAATAACCTGAAAGATGCATCCATGGCGGAAAGGTTGGATACACCGCCCTGGTTTGCCGGCCTGATGGAGCGTGTGGACATTGATTGGGCCGGCGCGCGCCGGCATGTCGTCGTCAACGGGCGCGATTTCGGCGAGTTGGTGATTACGCCCGACCCCTCATATGAAATTGCGGAAGTCTGGGACGACACCATCGGCCTGCTTTCGCTGGTCGTGCTGTTTTTCCTTACGGTCAACGTCATGGTGTACTGGGCGGTCGGCCGTGCACTGCGTCCGGTGGGAAGCATCTGGTCCGCGTTGAATGAACTGGAGCGCGGCAATCTGGACGCACGCCTGCCGTCCTTCCGCTTGCCGGAGCTGGCTCGCATCAGCGAGAAGTTCAATCGCATGGCGAACACCCTGCAGCAAAGCATCAGCCGCAACCACAAGCTTTCGCAGCAACTGATCCGCTTGCAGGAGGAGGAGCGCAAAAGCCTGGCCCGCGACCTGCACGACGAATTGGGGCAATCGCTCACTGCGATCCGCGTGGACGGCACCACCCTGCTGGAAATGAGCAGAACCGATTTCCCCGCCGCGCGTGAAAGCGCCCAGGCCATCGTGGACGTAACGCATCACGTCATTCACCAAATCCGAGCCATGTTGCAGAGGCTGCGCCCGGAAGTGCTGGACGGGCTTGGTCTGCGCGCAGCCCTCAACGAAATGCTGTCCGGCTGGCGCCAACGCAATAGCAGCATTACCTGCATCATCAAGTTGTCGGAGGGCATCGACAGCATGGATGAAACAGCCAACATCACGGCTTATCGCGTGGTGCAGGAATCCCTGACCAACGTAGCACGACACGCCGCCGCGCGACGGGTTGAAGTATCTGTGCGCCGGCTCCCCGGCGGAACCAATGGCAGCATGCTGGAAATCATGGTCGCCGACGATGGCAAGGGGTTCGATGCTGAAAACCTTCAAGGTTTTGGCCTGAGCGGCATGCGAGAGCGAGTAGAAGGAATGGGAGGGGCGTTTGAGTTGACCAGCGTGTCCTCGTTGGGCACACGCATTCTGGTCAGCATTCCGATAAAGGAGACGGTATGAGTACGCAGCAGAGTATCCGCATTATGTTGGCCGACGACCACGCGGTGGTGAGATCCGGGCTCCGGCGCCTTCTGGAACAGCGCCAAGGCCTGGAGGTTGTTGCCGAAGCCGATAGCGGCGAGCAGGCCTATCACTTCTTCAGCGAGTACCTGCCCGATGTCACCGTGCTGGACCTCTCAATGCCCGGCATGGGCGGGCTGGAAGCAGTGCGCCGTATACTTGCCCGCCATCCCGTAGCGCGCATGCTGGTGTTTTCAATGCACGAGAACGCCGCCTTCGCGATGCAGGCTCTCAAGGCCGGCGCGCGCGGCTACGTGGCCAAGACCGGTGCTCCGGAAGAGCTGGTGACGGCGGTGCAGGAAGTCGCCAAGGGGAAAACCTACATCAGCACCGGCGTTGCCCAGAAAATCGCGATGCAAAGCCTGGACGGCGGCAACGATCCGGTCAGTCAGTTATCGGCGCGGGAATTCGAAGTGTTCCGCATGGTGGCCGAAGGCCTGGGCGCGGACGAAGTGGCCGTCAAGCTCAAGATCAGCCAGAAAACCGTCGCCAATTACCTGACGCTCATCAAGCAGAAGCTGGGGGTTTCCACTCCCATAGAAATGTTGCGCCTTGCCATGCGGCACGGGGTGATTGAAAAGTAACGGCCAGACCAGGTACGCATTCGGAATCAAATTTTTTTGATTCCGACATCAGGGTTTTGCAGACTTTCATCGTCATATCAGCAAGGGATCAAAATTCTTGGTCCCATGACAACGAATGGATGCGCAAATATGGATTCAGTCCCCGATATCGTCGATGCCGTGCTCATTTTCCTGGCATTGCTCTCTGTCCTGATCTGGACGATAGGCATTGCCAAGTTCGTCGCATTTTTCAGGAATGCCCGCTACGACCAGCGTTTTCTGAAGGCATATACCAATGCCAGCCATGTGCATGATGTGCTGGCACTGGTAAAAAATGCGCAAGGCAGGATGGCGAGAATTTGCCAGGCGGGGCTGGACGAATTAACCAATCTGCAGCGGGCTTCGGATATGCCGGCGCAGGACCGCCGAGAAATCCTGCGGCATGCGCTTCGCAGCCAGTCGCACGACGAGCAAAGCCGTATGGAAAGCGGCCTCGCGGTGCTGGCAAGCGTCGGCTCGACAGCGCCATTCATCGGTCTGTTCGGCACCGTGTGGGGCATCATGAACGCGCTCAAGAATATTTCCGCCACGGGGTCCGCCGGACTCGACGTCGTGGCCGGCCCCATCGGTGAGGCGCTCATCGCCACGGCCATCGGCATCGCGACCGCGGTGCCTGCCGTACTTGCATACAACTACTTCCTGCGTAAAGTCAGAACGTCCGCCGCCGACATGGATAATTTCGCCTCGTCATTCCAGCATCTGGTTATCAAATCCGGCATGAAAGGGGATTAGTCCCCGCTTTTCCGGCCGCATTAAGCGCGACTGAATATCCATCGAATCGAGAGGAGCCAAACATGGCCATGAATCCTGGTAACGACGACAACATGATGAGCGAGATCAACGTCACGCCTTTGGTTGACGTGATGCTCGTGCTGCTTACTGTATTCATCGTTACCGCGCCGCTGTTGATGAACGCCGTGCCGGTCAAGCTGCCCAAGGCGACCGCCAGCGTGTCCATCACGCAGCTCAAGAATGCGCGCATCAGCATCACCGACGACGGCGACATTTATTTCAACGATGCCATGCTCGCGATACCGGAATTGGATGTTCGTCTCAGGCGGGCCGCCGGCAACCAGGATTTCTCCTTAGAGATTCTGGCCGATGAAAAGGTTGAGTATGGTGTTGTCGCCAAGGTGATGGCTGCCATCCAGCGTGCCGGCATCGCCAAATTCACTTTTGTCATGCTGCCTGAGGTAAAGGGGTGAACCGATGCCCTCCACTGAGTGGCGCTTCGCGATCATGAAGCCCGCCTGCACCGAGTCGCCGCTTGGCTTGTCTGCCTGCCGGATGTTCTTGTCCTATCTCGCCGGAATTCCCACTACTGCACTCTCTGCGCATTACGAGGTGCCGGCAGCCCGGATCAATCGCGGGATCAAGCGCACGGCGAAGCATCTGCTGGCCGCTGCCGGTTCGGAGTACGAGAAAAAACGGCCTATTGTCCATCTCAGCCGGTTGCGGAACGAGGCCTCCCTCTGGCTTTTCCGCCTGGCGCTCACGGTGCCGCGGGAGATGGTCGTCCAGCTGTGCTGTACGGATGACGGCTTCGCTGCAACGGAAAATGCATCGGAATATCTGCAAGCGTACGGGCAACTCCGCACGCTTTTGCTGGAACATCTGCAGCGATGGGGCGGGGCGCCAGCATCCCATGAGCCGGGAAGCGAAGAATGTAAAGTCACTGCAAGAAAGAGCTGCGGCAAGAACCATGCGATGGATTGCTGCCGGATATGACTTTTTCTCCACGCAACGATTTCAGTCTGGGCCT
>CAMLME010000169.1 GCA_946481235.1 uncultured Methylobacillus sp.
GCGCCGAACTCGATCTGCTCCTTGATGTCGGCGACGCGCACCTCGAAAAACTCGTCGAGGTTGCTGCTGACGATGCACAGGAACTTGAGGCGCTCCAGCAGTGGATTGCGGTCATCCTCGGCCTGCGCGAGGACGCGCCGGTTGAATTCGAGGATGCCGAGTTCGCGGTTCAGAAAGTATTCCGGCGACATAGTGAGCTTAGGCGGGGCCATCAAAAGCTCCGAAGCGTAACAGCGCTATGTGACGGATTTGTGACAACCCTGCTTATTGCGCGGGAGGCACGTAGCCGGAAGCTTGTTCTGCGCCGCCACCGAAGAAGTAAGCCTCGGTCTGCTCTTTCAGATACTGGCGCGCGCGCGGGTCGGCCAGGCTGAGGCGGTTTTCGTTGACCAGCATGGTCTGGTGCTTGAGCCAGCCCGCCCAAGCTTCCTTGGAGACGCTTTCATAAATGCGTTTGCCGAGTTCGCCGGGATACGGCGGGAAGTCCATGCCTTCCGCTTCGCGGCCGAGTTTTACGCAGTTCACCATTCTTGCCATGTTGAATACCTCAGGATGATTCTTAAAGCGTTCATGATAGCCGATGCTGCATGGCAGGGCGAGGCCGTAGCGCAGGCGCATTGCTTTAAGCAGCCTGGTTGAATGCAGGCGAGACACCTGCGCTACGATGTTCCAGTCGCCTTAAAACTCGCCGCGTACTCCGAGCATCACGGAGCGGCCGCCCAAGGGCGCGATGTCCTTCAGGATCGATGTGTGCTCCCGCGCTTCTTCATCCAGCAGGTTGGTCGCCTTCAGGAAAGCGTCGAGATGCAGCTTCGTCGGCAGGTGATAGCTGACGATGGCATCGACCATCGTGTAGCCATCGGTCGGCAGCTCGTTGTCCGCAACACGGTTTTGCCCGAAGGTGCGTGTCACATCCAGCGCAGCGTCGAAGCGGCTGAAGGAATAGTCCAGCCCGAAGCCGAGCCGCAGCGGGGAGATGCGCGGCAAGGGGTCGCCGGTGCGGCGGTTGGTGGCGCGGACGTAGTCGCCTTTGACGCGCAGGTCCAGCGCGCCGACGCCTTCGTACATATGGAACTTGCCAGCTACCTCGAAGCCCTTGAACACGGCCGGTACCGCCTGGATCTGCGACTCCGGCAGCTCGCCGTTGACGTTGTCGATCAGGCCATCCTCCATGCGCAGGTTGCCGGTCAGCAGTGAGGTGATGTAGTTATCGAAGCGCGTGTAGAAGCCGCTGATGCTGAAGTTGTTGCCGCCCTTGCGCCAGCGTAATTGCAGATCCAGGCCGTTCGATTTTTCCACTGACAGGTTGCGGTCGCCCACTTCGTACTGACCGGTGGCCGCGTGCGGACCGTTGGAGAAAAGTTCATAGTAAGTGGGTGCTCGCTCGCTGTGCGAAATATTGCCTGCCAGCGACCAGGCTTTATCCAGATGATACAGGGCGCCGCCGGAAAAACTGGTGGGCGTGAAATCCTGGCTTTCGGAAATGCCGAAACGCGGCGTCCCCGGATTGTTGGGGTCGTCCGGGCCCCCGCCGACGGAGGAGACCTTGGCGCGCTCGATGCGGGTGCCGAAGGAAAGCTTGAGCGCGTCGTCGAACGCCGCAATCGGCCACTCCTCGAAAACATACACGGCGCGGGTGTCGGTTTGCACTTTGGGGATCAGCGCTTCGTCGCCGGCCGCACTGAAGTCGCTGCGATGGAATTGCAGGCCGACCACCCCAGTGAGTGGGCCGATCTTGCCGTGGGAGGCTTCCAGAGAGCCTTCCCAGCCGCGGTTCTCGAAGGTCGTGCCGACTTCGCCGTCATCGATTTCCTGGTGTTCGTAATCCACGCGCGCCAGCCGCATTTTTACGCGGCTGATCGCTTCGCCGAGATCGCGCGCCTCGCCAGCCAGATCCCAGCGCGTGCTGTTCATGTCGATGCGTACCGTGGGTTCGGCCACGGTGCCGTAATTGGAATTGAATGTCGAAAACGAAATTCCGGCGTAACCGTGTTCCGAAGTCAGCGATGCACCCAACGCGCCGCCATCGCTTTGCGAAGAGCTGTTGCGCAGGGTGCCGCGGGGTTCGTCCGCTTGTGGGTCGGTTGCGCGCAAACGTGAAGAGCGTGCAAACCCGGGAATATCGAGGTCGTCGGTGTCGCGGGTATAGCCGTCGGCATGGATGGCGAACAGGCCGTTGCCGGCCTCGATCAGCGCAGAGGTGCTGCGCTGCTTGTCGGCCCCGCCGATGCGGGCTTCGGCACGGCCGCCTATACCATCGATGGGATCGCGCGGAATGCGGTTGTCGATGGTGTTGACCACGCCCCCTACCGCGCTGCCGCCGTATTGCAGGGCCGCCGGACCGCGCACGACGTCGATCTGTTCAACAGCAAGTGGGTCGAGCGGAACCGCATGATCGGGGCTGAGCGAGGAGGCGTCGATCATGCCGATGCCGTTCTGCATCAGCCGGATGCGGTCGCCGTCGAGCCCGCGGATCACCGGACGCGAAGCGTTGGGACCGAAATAGCTGGAGTGGACGCCGGGCGTGCCGTTGAGGGTTTCGCCCAGCGTGCTTTCCTGCTGGCGCATCAGTTCGCGGCCGTTAAGCACCGAGACGGGCGGAACCAGTTCGTCCATCGCGCTGCCGAGCGGGTTGGCGGTGACGGCCGTCGTCGGCAGTTCGATATGGATGGAGTGGTCGTGATCGTCTTCCGCATGGGCTTGCTTGGCCAGCACGGAAAGAGCGGCGGCAAGCGCAATGGATAAAGCACGCGCCCGCGGCGCGTCGAATAAATAATTCATGGCAGTTCTCGCTGAAAATCAATAGTAAACGCCGGACCTGCAGGGACCGGTCGTAACATTTAGCCTGTCTGGCAGGCGCTTGATGCTTCAGGAGAAAACGGGAGGTGCGCGGGCGGAGTAAGCGAGAAGGTAAAACGAGTCGGCCGCGAAGGTATGAGTCGCGACGATGACATGTCCGCCAGTGACCGACGGCAATACGAATGTCGAAGAGGGTACGGCCCCTGCCAAATTGGCGTAGGCCGCGCACTGCTCACAGGCGGCAGTGCTGTGGGTCTTCTTGTCCTGCTGCTGTTCATGCGCGTCCGCATAGTGCGAGATGGCGTGCATCGCCGCGCCCTGCTGGCCGAGGCTGAACAGGAATGCAAGAGTGAAAATGAGAAGCATGCGCCGCAACATGGGCGGGATTCTAGCAGATAAGTTCGGGAAGTCGGCAGCTAGTGCTGAATGCAATTACTTGAAGAGGCTGGGAATATGTTCCGGCGATAAAGGTCTGCTGAAAAGATAGCCCTGAATCTGGTCGCAGCCGAAGACGCGCAGGTAAGCTAATTGCTCTGCCGTTTCCACCCCCTCCGCAATGATTTCGAGCTTGAGGATATGGCCGAGCTGGATGATGGCGCGGACGATTTCCTGATTGTCGGTATCTTCGCCCAGGTCGCGCACGAAGGTCTGGTCGATCTTGAGCTTGTCCACGGCGAGGCGCTTGAGATAGGACAGGCTGGAGTAGCCGGTGCCGAAATCGTCGATGGACAGTTTCACGCCGATTTCCTTGAGGGTGTGCAAGGTTTTGATCGAAGTCTCGGTATCCTGCAACAGGATGGACTCGGTCAGTTCAAGTTCCAGCGAGGAAGCCGCGAGGCCGGTCATTCGCAGCACTTCTGCTACCGTCTCTGCAATGTTGCCGTGCCGGAATTGCACGGCCGATAAATTCACGGCCATGACGAGAGCGGGCAGCCCCTGCGTTTGCCATATCACCGCCTGTCGGCACGCTTGTTCCAGCACCCATTCGCCGATGGGAATGATCAGTCCGCTTTGCTCCGCAACCGGAATGAACTGGTCCGGCGGAATGAGTTTGCCATGTCCGTGCTGCCAGCGAATCAGCGCTTCCATTCCTATGATCCGGCCGCTGCCGATGTCAATTTGCGGCTGGTAGTGCAACCGGAAATCCAGGTTGCGCAGGGCGCTGTGCAGATCGGTCTGGATCTGCATGCGCCGTTTGGCATCGATGTTCATCTGCCGCGTGAAAAAACGGTAATTGTTGCGGCCGCCCTCCTTGGCGCGGTAGAGCGCAATGTCGGCATTCGTCCGCAGGGTCTCGAAATCGGCCCCGTCGTCGGGATACATGCTGATGCCGATGCTGAAGGATGTGTGCAGCGTATTGCTCCCGATATCGAAACTTTCGCACGCGGCATTCAGTATTTCCTGCGCGACGCGGCTGACCTGTTCGATGCCGGAGATGTCCGGCAGCAGTACGACAAACTCGTCACCGCCTTCGCGACTGAGCGTATGCGCGTCGTCGAGACAGCCTTGCAAGCGCTCCACGACCTGCACCAGCA
>CAMLME010000170.1 GCA_946481235.1 uncultured Methylobacillus sp.
TTTTTCCGCCCTGCAATACCCGAATCTGCTACTGCCCGACCTTGGGCGGTTCCTTGTCGAAGTAATAGCTGATGCGCTTGCCCGGGCTGAGGTAATCCAGCGCCTCTTTCGGCAGTTGGCTGGGACGCAGGCATTGGGTAATGCTGAGGGAGGCTTCTTCGCCCAGATCGATCAGCATGGGCGTCTTGCGTGGCACTTCAGGCAGATGCAGCATCACGCAGGGGCGCAGCGGTTTGCTCGGGTTGACCGAAATCACCATGCCGTGGTCGCCGCTGGAAAGACGCACGATACTGCCTGGCGGGTAGACGCCCATACTCTTAATCAGCAGTTTGAGGATGGACGGGTCGAGCTTGGCGCGTTGGCGCGAGAACATGTTGGCCAGCGCTTCGTAGGGCGTCATTGCCGTCGCCATGTCCATCGGGTTGCACAGGTTGTCATAGGTGTTCACGATGGCAACGATGCGCGCAAGGCGGTCGATTTCCTCGCCCTTGAGCTTGCCGGGATAGCCGCTGCCGTCCACGCATTCGTGATGTTGCAGGATGATCTGCGCTACCCTGGGGTCAAGCTTGAAATTCTCGGCAAAGTTCGCGCCGAACTTGCAGTGTTCGTGCATCAGCGCGAGCTCGGATTTGGTCAAGGGATCGGTCTTGCGGGTGATGCGATCCGGAATCTGCGATTTGCCAATGTCGTGGAAAAGCGCGGCCATCGCCAGATGTTTGACTTCCTCTTCGCTCATGTCCAGCGATTTGGCGAGTATCATCGCCAGCACTGTGACGTTCAGCGCGTGCGAGTATTGTTCCGCCATGCCGCGTCGGTCATTCATGGCATGCAATACGATGTCGCTTTCCGTCAGCAACGATTCCACCATGCAATCCACCAGGGCATGCGCCTCGGCCATCGACTTCGGCGGAGTGATGTGGATTTCGCGTTCGATGCGGGTGATCGTGGTCGCTGCCTGCACGAATTTGTGCTCGCATTCATGCACGGCCTGGCGCAATTCCTCCAGGCGCTGCGTTTCAAAGTCTTCCTTTACCTCATGCGCGGCAGCGGCTTCGGCTTCGGTGAGTACAACCGGTGTTTCCGGCTTCGTCTCCGGCACTGCTGGAACGGGTGGCGGCGGTATGCAATCGCTGCGTAGCGGGTCGTAGCGTATTTGCTTCAGGCCGAGGGCCTTGATCTGTGCGATCTGGCCTTCGTTGCGGATCTTGAAATTGCTGAAGGTGAACGGGTGATCCATCCAGCCAAGCTCGAGATGGATATAGAGGCCTACTCGCAGTTGATCCGGAGTGATGGTGTTGACGGGTTCCGGCTTCATGATGTTCTTCCCGTGGGCGGGCTGTTTTTCAACAATTTGACGAGTTCTTCAAAAGGGATGGGGCGGCCGTAGAGATATCCCTGAGCTTCGGTACAGCCGCGCGCATACAGGAAGTCGCGCTGCTCGATTTTTTCGACGCCCTCTGCGACGATGCCCAATCCAAGGTTCTGGCCGAGTGCGATGATGGCGCTGGCGATAGCGGCATCTTCCGCATCATCCGGCAGGTCATGCACGAAAGACTGGTCGATCTTGAGCTTGTCCAGCGGGAATTTCTTCAGGTACGACAGCGAAGAGTAGCCGGTGCCGAAATCGTCCAGGGCCAGGCGCACTCCCATCGATTTCAGCTGCTGGCAGATGTCGATGACGTATTCCACATTGCGCATGATCGCGCTTTCGGTGATTTCCAGCTCCAGCATGGCCGGGTCGCAACCGGTTTCTACCAGCACGCCGTAGACGGTATCGGCGAAATTGGAGCGGTGGATCTGTACGCCGGACACATTGACGGCAATCCATTGCAGCGGAATCCCAAGCTGGGCCAGACGCATGGCGTGATTGGCCGCTTCGCGCAGCACCCATTCGCCGATCTGCACGATGAGCCCGGTTTCCTCCGCCAGCGGGATGAACTTGTCCGGCGACACCATGCCCAGCTCCGGATGGTGCCAGCGCAGCAGGGCCTCAGCCGCGATGATGTTGCCCGTTTCCAGCGATACCTGCGGCTGGTAATAGACTTCCAGCTGCCGGCGTTCAAGTGCGCGACGCAGCAAGGTGTCGAGCGTCAGCCGTTCGCGCGCGTGGTCGCTTAACTGGCTGGCGTAGAAGCGGTAATCGTTCTTGCCTTCGTTCTTGACCTGGTACATGGCGATATCGGCAGCCTTGATCAGGTCGTCCGCGTTCCGGCCATCTTCCGGATAGATGCTGATGCCGATGCTGGCGCCGATGAACAGCTCGTAGCCGTCGATCACGAATTCGTCCTGGATGCCGGCGATGATTTTCTTGGCGACAGTGGCGGGATCTTCGACATCGCCCATGAATTCCATCATCACCACGAACTCGTCGCCACCCAGGCGGGCGATGGTGTCGCTGTCGCGTACCGAGGCGCTGAGGCGCTGGGCGGCTTTTTTCAGCAGTTTGTCGCCGACCTGGTGGCCCAGGGTGTCGTTGATGTTCTTGAAACGATCCAGATCGACGAACAGCAGTGCGATCTTGGTATTTTCGCGCTCGGCGCGCTTGATGGCATGCTCCAGCAATTCATTGAGCAGGCGGCGGTTGGGCAGGCCAGTCAGCGGGTCGTGGTTGACCAGCTCGTACAGGCGCTGCTGCGAATGCTTGATCTCCGAAATGTCGGCAAACACCGCGACATAATGGGAAATCTGGTTTTCATCGTTCTTGACGACGGTGATCGTCAGCCATTCCGGATAGATCTCGCCGTTTTTGCGCCGGTTGCGGATCTCGCCACGCCAGCGCCCGGTCTGCTCCAGGCTTTCCCACATCGCGGCAAAGAACTCCGGTGGGTGGATTCCGGCGTTGAGTATGGACGGTGAAAGTCCCAAGACTTCTGCTTCGGTGTAGCCGGTGATTTCAGTGAAACCCTTGTTGATGCCGGTGATGCGGTTCTCGGCGTCGCAGATGACAATCCCTTCTGCGGCTGTGTCGAAAGCAATGGAGGCCTGGCCCAACCGTTTGTTGGCGATATCCCGTTGGATTGCGACACCGATCGACCGGCTGGCGGCGAGCAGGGCGCCGATTTCCTCTGACGATATCCGTTCGGCGTTATCGAAACGCTCGAAGCTGATCAGTCCCCACCAAAGTTTTTCGGTATAGATGGGTAGCAGGGCGATGGATTGCACTTGCCGATGCTTGAGAAAGGCTTGTTCGGACGGAGGGAAATCCGCCAGCGTGCCGAAAACCGGTTCGCCGCGCGCCAGCATTACCTGCCAACGACGATGCTCGGGCAGGTTGAAATCAATTTCGCGATGCTCTTCTCCGTGCGGAGCGCCTGTGTATTCTGGAGCCACCCAATCGACCAGCTTGCTGCAGATCGCTACATCGTTACCCTGGACATTCCTGAAAATCTGGATACGCGTAAAGCGCGATGCTTTGCCGATCAACTCCAGGGCGGCAGGGATGGCTTTTTGCCAGGATTCTGCGGAGTAGAGCAGCCAGTCGGTGGTAATCAGTGCGTCGAGTATGGCGCCACGGCGGTTGAGGCTGATCTCTGCCTGCTTGCGGTCGGTGATGTCGCGACCAAGCACCACCATGCCGTAGCGATTGCCATTTTCGTGGAACAAAGGCACCTTGATGACATCGAAAAATCTTAGCTCGCCATCCGGCGAAGGAATGGCCTGCTCTTCGCGCAAGGTTATGCGTGCCTGCCATGTTCGCTCGTCCGATTCGGTACAAAAGCGGAAGGCGTCGCGGTATTGCGGCGGGGTCTGTTCGGCCAGCTCCTGGTCGGTTCTGAACGCGTAATTGTCCCCAGCCAGCTGAAACAGCGCCAGGCCGCTTTCATTCGCGGCAAGCCACCGACCTTCACCATCCTTGAAACAGATGAAATCCGGACTTGCATTGAGCAGGGCGCGCAACAAGGTTTCCAGCCCTTGGGTGGTTGTCAGGAGTGGCTCGAATGGCAGCATCGCGTTGAGGGTTTCAGCAGTCATTGGGGGATGGGCGGTGCCCCGGTGTCGTAGCGGTAGGCCTTGATCGCTGCTGGTATGGGTACTGCAACATTGTCATACGTATTTTCGCCACAGCCCTTTGTTTGCGCGTGAACCGGCATTTTTTTAACGAGGTTTTCCGCTGCATATTGTGTGCGTTGATGCGCCTGCGCGCAACCAGAAAAATGCATGAATCCCTATTCATTTACTGGATATGGTTGAAAAAAAACATTTGCACCTCACATTGGAGTCATCGCAATGAATATCACCGGGGAAACCAACCATGCGTTTCGACAAACTGACGACTAAATTCCAGCAGGCCTTGGGCGATGCCCAGAGCCTCGC
>CAMLME010000171.1 GCA_946481235.1 uncultured Methylobacillus sp.
TTTTCGGTACCGGTCACGGTCACCATGTCGGTAAAGAGGCGCGCGCCTTTCAGGCGGCCGACCTTGGCATTCACGTAGCCGTGCTCGACCTTGACCTCGGCGCCCATGGATTGCAGGCCCTTGATATGCTGATCGACCGGCCGCGCACCGATGGCGCAACCACCGGGCAGGCTGACATGCGCTTCGCCGCATCGCGCGACCAGCGGCCCCAGCACCAGCACCGCGGCGCGCATGGTCTTCACCATTTCGTATGGCGCGGTCGGATTGTTTAGGCCGGAGGCATCCAGCGTCAAGGTATCGCCGGACTGCGCAACCTTGACGCCCATCTGCTCCAGCAGACGGAGCATCGTCTGAATGTCGTTGAGATCGGGAACGTTGGTTAGCGTCAGCGGCTCGCTGGTCAGCAGCGCGGCGCACAGAATTGGCAGCGCGGCGTTCTTGGCGCCGGAAATGCGTACTTCCCCTTTGAGCGGCTGGCCGCCCTGGATCACTAATTTGTCCATAAAGCCGTCTAGCTTCCGTCCCTGATCTTAAGTTTTGATTATTTTGCGCGGTGCTTACGCTGCTTGTGGCAGCAGTTTCTGCAGCTCGCCGTTCTGGTACATCTCACGCATGATGTCGGCCCCGCCGACGAATTCGCCGTTGACATACAACTGCGGGATCGTCGGCCAATTCGCATAGCTCTTGATGCCTTCGCGGATTTCCGGATCACTCAGCACATCAACGGTGACCAGATCGCGCGCACCGCAGGCTTTCAGGATCTGCACCGCAACGCTGGAGAAGCCGCACTGCGGGAACTGGGGCGTTCCCTTCATATAAAGCACCACCGGATTGCCGGTCACTTGCGCCCGTATTTTTTCCTGTACGTCCATGATTACTCCAATAAATTAAAGGTTGCCAGCCGCCCACGCCTCGGGCGTGAAGGTGCGCAATGAAAGCGCATGTATTTCCTGTCGCATACGGTCTCCCAACGCCTGGTAGACCAACTGGTGCTGCTGCACCATGTTCTTGCCGCTAAATTGCTGGCTGACCACGACCGCTTCGAAATGCTGGCCGTCCTCACCGCGCACCTCCACATGGTCGCATGCCAGTCCTTGCTGAATGTATTCCTGGACTTGCTTTGCACTTAACATCATCAACCCCGCAATTTATAGCCGCTCTTGAGCAGACGCAAAGTGAGCCATGATAAGGCCAAAAAGCTGATGCCGACAACGGTCAAGCTGATTCCCGGTGCGATGTCGCCCTGGCCGAAGAAGCCATGACGGAACCCGTCTATCATGTAAAAGAACGGATTGAGATGCGACACTTTTTGCCAGAATGGCGGCAACGAATGAATCGAATAAAACACGCCTGATAAAAAGGACAATGGCATGATGATGAAGTTCTGGAATGCCGCCATCTGGTCAAATTTCTCCGACCAGATTCCGGCGATGATACCCAATGTTCCCAGCAGGCCACCGCCCAGAATCGCAAAAGCCAGGATGAGCAAAGGCTGCGCGACCGGCAGATCGACAAAAAACAGCGCCACCAGCCATACGCTCGCACCCACCACCAGGCCGCGAATAATCGCCGCCATCAGGAATGCCAGGAAAAATTCCCAGTAGGAAAGCGGCGTCAGCAACAGGAATACGATATTGCCCATCACCTTGGATTGAATCAGGCTCGATGAACTGTTGGCGAAGGCATTCTGCAGCAAGGACATCATCATCAGGCCGGGAATCAGGAACGCGGTATAGCTGATGCCTTCATAGACCTGCACATGCGACGACAGTACATGCGAAAAAATGAGCAAATACAACAATGCGGTAATCACCGGCGCTGCAACGGTCTGGAAACTCACCTTCCAGAAACGCAGGATCTCTTTCTTGAAGAGTGTCCACATGCCGGTCATTGCCGAACGATCTCCATGAATACGTCTTCCAGATCGACTTCGATCAGTTCCATGTCTTCGACCTTGATATCGGAACTCCGCAACTCCGACAGGACGAACTCGATCTGCGCCACTTCAGGAAGCGCAAATGTGTAATGCTCACCGTCTTGCGAACGCAGCAACGGGCTAAGTGATGCAGGTAGAACAGTCGTTGCCAGACGCAGACGTAAATTCTTCCCAGGAATGCGATTAAGCAGATTCTGGGTACTGTCCAACGCCACCACCTTGCCCTGCTTCAGCATCGCCACACGCGAGCAGAGGGTTTCCGCCTCTTCAAGGTAATGCGTGGTCAGGATGATGGTGTGACCCTCGCGATTGAGGCGCTTGATGAATTCCCACAGCATTTGCCGCAGTTCCACATCGACGCCGGCAGTCGGCTCGTCGAGCACTACCACTGGCGGCTTGTGCGCCAAGGCCTGTGCGATTAAAGCGCGCCGCTTCATCCCGCCGGAGAGTCGGCGCATATTGGTATACGCCTTGTCGGCCAGCCCCAGCGATTCGATGACCTCGTCCACCCAGGCATCGTTTTCTTTGCCAAGGCCGAAATAGCCGGCCTGAAAACGCAGCATTTCCCGCACGTTGAAAAACGGGTCGAACACGAGCTCTTGAGGTACAACCCCCAGCAGGCGACGGGCCTTCTGATAATCGCTGACGACATCATGACCCATCACACTGAGCCTGCCGCTGGTCGGCCGCAGCAATCCTGCCAGCAGATTGATCAAAGTCGACTTCCCGGCGCCATTCGGACCCAGCAGAGCAAAGAATTCGCCCTGTTCGATAGTCAAATCGATCCCCTTCAGCGCCTCGAAAGCGCCGAATGATTTATGGACCTGATCGATGTGGATCGCGGGAATCATGGAAATAAAAAAGCACTAAGGCGCAAGCGCCTCAGTGATGGTGCTGGGGGATGAGATCAAGGACGCCGTAAAGCGTCGCCATGTTGACCAGGTTGGAAGGCAGATTGACGAAAGTCAGGCTGATATTGCGCTTGTGCGCTTGGCGCAGCCATTCGAACATCAGGCTGACCGCGGTCGAGTCGACCTCGGAGACGCCGGCAAGATCCATTTCCAGGTTCTCCGCCGTAAAGGCGGCATTGCTCTCCTCCAGCAGGGCATTGACGTTTTCAAGCGTCATGGCCCCACTGATGCGGAGTGTATTGCCCTGTGTTTCGATAAGCGACAACTCAACCCTGCTTTCTGTCGCTGGCGGCAGAAGACGAAGGTTGCTTGTTCTTGTCTGCCAGACGCTGGATCAGGCCATCCATACCAGACTGGCGAACTTCGGTGGAAAACTGCCCACGATAGTTGGTCACCAGGCTGACGCCTTCAATCACGACGTCATAGACCTTCCAGCCGTCTTCCTTCTTGATCAGGCTGTAGTCGATAGGCAGCGGCTGTCCGCCTGGCTGCACGATCTGCGTACGAACGGTCACATCGGTGTCGGTAGGTTGGGCGCGCATCGGTTTGTATTCGATGACCTGATTGCGATATTTGGTCAGTGCCGAAGCATAAGTGCGGATCAGCAGCGAACGGAACTCATTGACGAACTGCTGTTGCTGTTCCTTGCTCGCGCGGCCCCAGTGCTTGCCGAGGACCATGCGCGACATGCGTTCGAAATCAAAGTGCGGCAGGATCTTTTCTTCTGCGAGCGCGGAAATCTTGCGCATATCACCGTTCTGAATGTCCTTGTCCTTGCGGATGATTTCAAGAACGTCATTGGCCGTATTCTTGACCAGCACATCCGGCGCCACATCTTCCGCCGTTGCCACATTAGCAAGCGTCATGGCGGCAATGCCGACCATCAAATTAACGAGAAATTTCATTGAGCTGTCTCCGCATCTTTCTTTTCGCTACCGTCCGATGCCTTGTTATAAAGGAACTGGCTGATCATCTTTTCAAGCACGACGGCGTCTTGGGTGTGCGTGATTTTATCACCATTCTTCAGCACCACCTCATCGCCACCGGCATCCAAACCGACGTATTGTTCGCCCAACAAACCGGACGTGTAGATATTTGCGAAAGTATCCTTGGGGAAATTGTAGTGCTTGTCTATCTTGAGAGTGACCAGCGCCTCAAAGGTTTCATTATCGAGCTGGATGCTATCCACGCGACCGACCACGACACCAGCACTCTTTACCGGAGCACGGCTCTTCAACCCGCCGATATTCTCGAAAGCGGCAGTCACGGCATACGTCTCGCCGATCTGGTTGGAAGTCAGGTTACCCACTTTCATTGCCAGGCCGATCAATGCCGCAACACCCGCCGCGACAAAAATACCGACCCATAAATCCAGAGTTGTTCTATCCATTATTTTAATCTCCTCAAACGCTGATCATGAACGAGGTCAGCACAAAATCCAGCCCCAGCACCGCCAGCGA
>CAMLME010000172.1 GCA_946481235.1 uncultured Methylobacillus sp.
TCCTTCACTTGCGGGCTGTTAGCCGGCATCGGGATCGGGCCCCAAGTACCGCTGCCACCCTTCTTGACCTTGTCGACCAGCTTGGCTTCAGCATCCTTCTGGCCCTTGTACTTTGCAGCAATGTCCTTGTAAGCCGGGCCGAGGACCTTCTTGTCAACACTGTGGCAAGCCAGGCAGCCACTCTTTTGTGCCAGAGCCTGAGCTGCGGCATCGGCGCTGGCAGTGCCGGCGATCATCAGGGAACCAGCGGCAGCAACCGCCATCATCAATGCTTTCATGTTTACTCCTTCAGTTTAGATCTTGTAATAGAACCAGTTAAGCGCATACCCATTTTAAGGTAAGCAATCATAAACGTGTTTCACCCTTGTTGCCAAGGGGACGCAAGGCCTCCAGCAGGGCATTCCAGTCACTGATTGCAGGCAAGCACTCAACGCCTCGACATACCCATGCGTTGACATGATTTTGCATCGGACGTTCAAGCACAGCTGGCAAACCGGCAATCTCCTCCGGTAAAGCCATGACCAGCGTTGACGGCAACCACAATTTATCCAGCTTTTCTTTCCAGGATTGCACATCCTCCTGCGGTCCACGCAGGATTATCAGGCTTGGTGGCACCAGGTATTCGTCGAGCGCCATCACCATGCTGGGACAAGCCGCGGGGTTGCGCGTCATGACGGTGGCGAATGCCCGCAACGTTTTCTCGGCAGCCTGAAGATAACGCGTCTCGCCAGTCAGATGTCCGAGCCGCTGCAAAGACAACGCGGCTATTCCGTTGCCGGAGGGCGTAGCATTGTCGAAAGCGGATTTGGGGCGTTGGATCAACGGCTCATGGTCGTGGCTGGTGAAAAAGAATCCGCCCGTTTCCTTGTCCTCGAACCGCGACAGCAGAGCATCGGCGAGTTCGATGGCGAAGTCCAGGTCGTCCTTGCGGAATGCGGCTTGAAGCACATCAAGCAGTGCCGAGAGCAGGAAGGCATGGTCGTCGAGATATGCGTTCAGATGCGCCTTGCCGCCCTTGCTCGTCGCCAGCAATTTTCCCTCGTGCCATAAATGACTGCGGATGAAGTCCACGGCCTCGTGAGCTGCTGTCGCCCACTCCATGCGTCCGCATACATGGGCCGCGCGCGCCAAACCCTGGATCATCAGCGCATTCCAGCTGACCAGTATCTTGTCGTCACGGCCCGGCCAGATACGCTTCGCACGGTAGGTGAAAAGCTTGCCGCGTGCGGATTCCCACACCCTTGCGGCATCTTCGGTCGTCAGGCCCGATGCTCCGGCAGCTTCAGAAAAACTGCGTATCGCATGCAAATGCCAGGCATGCTCGAAATTGGGCGGCAATCCCAGCCGGAAACGCTGCTCCAGGAACTGGTATTCCTGTTCGTTGAGCAACTGCCGCAATTCCTCCTTCTGCCAGACGTAAAACTTGCCCTCTTCGCCCTCGCTGTCGGCATCCAGGGAGGAGTAGAACGCGCCCTGCGGGGAACGCATCTCGTGCATCGCCCAATCGACGGTGTGCTTGATGACTTCCAGGTAATGCGCATCCCGCGTCATCCGCCAGCCGTCGCTGTAAAGACACAGCAGTTGCCCGTTGTCGTAGAGCATTTTTTCGAAATGCGGAATTTCCCAGTGATCGTCCACGCTGTAGCGGCTGAAGCCGCCGCCGACGTGATCGTAGATACCGCCCTCCGCCATCCGGGTCAGCGTCAGTGCAACCATGTGACGAGCGTTCTTGTCGCCATGCCCGGCACGCTGCAGCAACAGCGCCAGATCGGCCGGGTTGGGAAACTTCGGCGCACCGCCGAAGCCGCCGTTTACCTTGTCGAACAACTCTGCCAGATGCGCGGATGCCGCCGTTACCGCCGCACCATCCAATTCAGCCGGGGCGTCCTGCCGCATGGTTTTTTCAAGTACGGCGAGAACCGATTCGTTTTGCGACTCGATTTCGCCCCGGCGCTCATGCCAAGTCGATGCGATGTGTTTCAGCAGATCGGAAAATCCGGGCAGGTTATAGCGTGGCGTCGGAGGGAAATAAGTGCCGCCAAAAAACGGTACCTGATCGGGCGAGAGAAACATCGTCAGCGGCCAGCCGCCGCTGCGGCGCGAAAGTACGGAATGCGCACTCTGGTAAATCTGGTCGAGATCGGGGCGTTCCTCGCGGTCCACCTTGATATTGATGAACAGCTCGTTCATCACTGCGGCCGTGGCCGCATCCTCGAAGGATTCGTGCGCCATGACGTGGCACCAATGGCAAGCGGAATAACCGATGGAAAGCAGTATCGGCTTGTTCTGCTCACGCGCCAATGTGAGCGCTTCCTCACCCCACGGATACCAATCCACGGGGTTGTCGGCATGCTGCAAAAGGTAAGGGCTGGTTTCGCCGGAAAGACGGTTGGACATGGATTCACCTCGTGGGGAGGCTTGTCAGTCTAGCAAAAAGCCCGCAATAGTTGAATCTTTCAGTCAACTATTGCGGGCTTGTTCCAGCAGGCTTACATGGATTCGGTTCGATACTCCACGGCCAGCGTATGCGTGCTGCGCGGCGCAACCTTGACCATATTATGCGCGGCATTTGCCGACTCCACACACAGCATGCGCGGCCACTGATCCTCGATGTCGTCCATGTTGGCTGCCTTATCCTGCCAAGGCGTCCACACCACGGTCGTCGCACTGCCGGACTTCGCGATACGGATGCGACGGCGCAGACCCGGATCCTCGATCACGCACTCCGTTTCGGTATCGACATATACGCGATCCGTTTCGCCGGTGAAATCGATTGCGCCTTCCTGCTGCTTGCGCACGAAGTTCTCGACCTTGTCCAGATAGGCGCAGCCTTCCAGCCCGAACACGTTCACCTTGGCGACGTCCGCCACCTGAAAATAGGTGTGGAAAGCCTCGCCGATGATGAATTCCTCGTCGCCGGTATTTGTAGTAGCCAGTGTCATGCGCAACGTCTCGCCGATCAGCACATCCAGCGTCAACAACGAAGGATGGGGCCATTGTGCATGGGTGTCCACGCCTTGCAGCAGACGCAAGGTCAGCCGCGTTGCGCCATCGGTCTCGGCAGAAGCGCCGATGACTTCCCACGGATGATTGCGCGCAAACCCGTGTGCGGGGAACTCCGGGTTGTTCGGATGCATGCCGAACCACGGCCAGCACACCGGCGCTCCACTATGCGCGGGCTTGCCTTGCACCAGCTTCGCCTTCTCCGAGTACCACACGACCGGAACCGAAGTCGATCTCGGCCGCCAGGATAAGAGATGCGCGCCTTGCAGCGTCAACCGGGCAGAAGCCAGCGGATTCTCGATCTCGGCCACCACCAGGCCGCTGGCATCTTCGACGAATTTGAGTTGCTTGCCGATACCGAAACGGGTATTCAATTCTTCTATATCCATGATGATGTCCTTCATTGTCAGAATGCCGCAGCAGCTTCGGGCATGACCGGCTTGAATACCATCAAACCGTACACCACGATCATGGCAGTAAATGCGACCATCCCCAGCCACATCCAGTAACGGCACAGTTGCCAATAGCGTTGAGGAAGGGCTTCACCCCTATGCACAGCGATGCGTGATAGTCGCCGCATTTCAATCTGCTGCCAAACCACAGGAAGCCAGCATGCGCCGGCCAGAGCGTACAGACCGATGGCCCAAGCCACCCAGCCCTGCGTCAGCGGCCATCCGGCAAGATGCACCATCCATAAGCCGGTAATCGGCTGAATGATCGCCGTAGGCGTGGTGAACAGCCAGTCGGCCAACACCACGCGCTCCATCACCACTGAAATGCTGCGCACGTCACCGGAGCGATCTGTCGTCCATTTGTAGAAAGCGGTTCCCAGGCCAGTGCCGAACATCAGCGTGGCACTCAGTATGTGCATCCACTTCAGCAGCAGATATTCCATGCGTCAGCCGTGTATCTGCCGGATGTCCAGCCCGGCCAACGCATCCATGTATTCGTTCAGCGTCAGTAGTCCGACACATGGCAGGGCACCGCGTTCCGTCAGATTGCCATTTGCCAGCTTGCGAGTCAGCGCAACCGCCGCGCCGCAAGGGATGT
Organism: uncultured Methylobacillus sp.; assembly: GCA_946481235.1. Next base: position 4,054 of record CAMLME010000172.1, read on the forward strand.
TCGGGCCGTGATGCTGCCCCGCCAGAATATGCCACAAGCGTTTCAATGGCCGGCCTTGATGATCGATTCCAGAAAGCTCGACATGCATCGCGGACTCCTGTGGTCCGATGACCTCCAGCCGTCGGCTGATCCAGTGCAAGGGCTTGGCCCATTCGGCCATGTTGCTCACGACTCCCCAGCGCACCAGCCAGGAAAACAGCCATGTCGCCAGATGCGCCATGGGAACGCCGAGTCCGGC
>CAMLME010000173.1 GCA_946481235.1 uncultured Methylobacillus sp.
TGCGACAAAGGAGGGCGCCCAAATCGCCCCCGTCCCGAAGGGTTGCCGAGATAACGCGCGTCTGCGGCGTTGCGAAGCTTGCGAATGGAACAACCATTCGCTGCGCTCCACGCCTTGCATCCATCGCGTTATCTCGGAAACGCAGTTGTGAAATTAGCATGAACACGCCCTAATCCGATGTCACGCTTGAGGGCAGGGTTACGATCGTCAGCCAGAAGGTTTCAATGGACTGGATCACCTTGATGAACTGCTCGAGATCGACCGGCTTGGTGACATAGCAATTGGCGTACAACTCATAGGTTTTCAATACGTCCTGCTCGGCTTCCGACGAGGTGATAATAACGACCGGGATCAGGCGCAGGCTGGGATCGGCCTTCACTTCGGCCAGCACTTCGCGACCATCTTTTTTCGGCAGGTTGAGATCCAGCAGGATGACATCCGGACGCGGCGCATCGGCATACTTTCCCTCACGGCGCAGAAAGGCCATGGCTTCGACACCGTCCGGCACGACATTCAGGTTGTTGCTGATCTTGCTCTCGCGCAACGCTTCCTTGGTCAAACGAACGTCGCCGGGATTATCTTCCGCCAACAAAAACTCTACAGGCCTGCCCATTAACCTAGTCTCCATGATGACTCCTTTATTTCTTCGTATCGGGTGCAGCGGATAAGCTAAAAAGAAAAGTTGCGCCCTTCCCCGGCTCGGATTCGACCCAGATTTCTCCGCCGTGTCGCTCCACAATTTTCTTGCAGACAGCAAGACCGATACCCGTGCCCGGATACTCCTGCTTGCCGTGCAATCGCTGGAAAATGACGAAAATACGGTCGAAGAACTCGGGCGCGATGCCGATGCCGTTGTCCTTCACTGAAACCACCCAATCATGGCCGCGCTGCTGCGCGCCGATATGGATATGCGGCTTTTCGCCGCTATGGAACTTGATGGCATTTCCGATCAAGTTTTGCAAAAGCTGCGTCAACTGGGAAACATCCGCCACAACACGCGGCATCGCGTCGTGCGTGATCACGGCCCCCGCTTCCTCGATAGCCATGCGCAGATTGATCAGTGCATGCTCCAACGAAAGGCCGGATTCGCATGGCTGCAAGGGCTTGCCGCGCGTACCGACGCGGGAAATCATCAGCAAATCGTTGATCAACGCCTGCATGCGCATTGCACCGTCCACCGCGTAATGGATGAACTCGTTGGCGTCTTCGTCCAGATTGTCCTTGTAGCGCCGCGCCAGCAATTGCGTGTAGCTCGCCACCATGCGCAGCGGTTCCTGCAAGTCGTGTGAAGCGACGTAGGCGAATTGCTCCAGCTCGCGATTGGAGCGCGCCAGTTCGTCGGTACGGCTGACCAGCGCTTCCTGCGTCTGCTTGAATGTCGTGATGTCGGAGAATTCGACGATGATGTGCGTGACCACACCCTTGCCGTCCTTGGCGGCAGTGACATTCATCCACGAAGGAAACTCCTCCCCCGAATGACGCTTGAGACGCGTCTCGCCTTGCCACTGCCCGCCGGCCTGCACAGCTGCCAGCACGGCATCATAGGTTTCATATGCGGATTCGGCATGAAGCTCTCGCAGGTTGAGGCCAATAATTTCCTGCGGGGTGTAGCCCATGACAGCCGTCACACTCTTGTTGCCATGCAGGATCACGCCATGCAAATCGGCGATGACCACGCCTTCAAGATTGGTCTCGAACACCGTCGAAAATACGCGCAACTCTTCGCGATCCGCATGCACAAAAGCAGAAACGGTGAGAGCGATGTCGAACATCGCAAGGCGGGTGAGTACGCGGTAATAATCGGTCAGGCGCTGGGTATCGCCTTCAGCCAATTCCAGCAACTCCGGCAACAGACGGTCCAGATAGAAAGCGAAAGAGCCCAGGAACCAGCGCAATCGTAATTGATGACTTTGCTGCACGACCCCGGCACGTACGCGTTTGCGCACGTACTCTTCATCGAGGTCGCCGGTAAGGAATTCGGAGAAATATCCGCGCTGTTGCTGGCGGATGCTTTCCATGCGTGCAGGATCGTCGAATGTCGCACTGATCCCCTGGAATTTGCCGAGATAGTCGTAGAGCGCATCGGCCAACGCGGGTCCGCGTCCGGCAAGTTTCTGCTTCAATTCATTGATCAGGGTAATTTCCGACTCGCCCAAGCCGAAAATTTCCTTGCGGGCCGCCTGCTCTTCCTGGCCCGGGAAGATACGCTCGATCAGTGCATCAAGTTCAGAGGGATTCGCGGTCATGACCAGGAAGAGTCGATCCCGACATATCGCTGGAATGGGGCGTATATATCAGTGCTATCCCACGCCGCGGGACACAACATGCAAAAAAAGACAGCCAACCCACACCTCCAGAGAAATTCATTGTGACTTTCTATTTCGGCCTGATTGGTCAGGCTCTGTTTTTCTTGTTTTTATTTAAATTATTATGCCAACTCGGCGCCGTATCCGGCCGCTACGACTGCAGCGACAAAAGTGTCACCTGACGTTACCACCGGATCGAAGGTCACATTCGCCACCGCGTTTTCAACGGATACATCCACTGCAGATACGCCATTCACAGCCATCAATGCATTTTTTACCGAAGCCGCGCAGCCGCCACAAGCCATTCCGGAAATCTTGAGAGTAACAGTTTCCATATACCTCAAATGGGGGATTCAGGTCGCATGTGTGGGAACAATATCACATCACGGATACTAGGGGAATCGGTCAAAAGCATGACCAGACGATCGATGCCGATGCCGCAGCCGCCGGTCGGAGGCATGCCGTACTCCAGCGCACGAATGTAGTCCGCGTCGTAGTACATCGCCTCATCATCGCCGGCCTCCTTGGCTTCCACCTGCTGGCGGAAACGCGCGGCCTGGTCTTCCGGATCGTTCAGCTCGGAGAAACCGTTGGCGATCTCGCGGCCGGTGATGAACAATTCGAAACGCTCGGTGATGCCCGGCAGCGTATCGGAAGCACGCGCCAGCGGAGAGACTTCCACTGGGTAATCGATGATGTAGGTCGGCTCCCACAACTGCGATTCGGCGGTTTCCTCGAACAGCGCCAGCTGCAACGCGCCCAGGCCGAGGTGCGGCAAGGCTTCGATGCCCCACTTGGCCTTCAACTCGGCACGGATGAAGGCCGCGTCTTCGAGTTGCGCATCGGTGTATTCCGGCGCGTATTTCCTGATCGCTCCAACAATAGTCAGGCGCTGGAACGGCTTGGCCAGATCGACTTCGCGGCCCTGATAGGTCACGGTCGCCGTGCCGCAGGCGGCAATCGCCGCCGCGCGAATGCACTGCTCGGTGAAGTCCATCAGCCACTTGTAATCGGTATAGGCGGCGTAAAACTCCATCATCGTAAATTCGGGGTTGTGACGTACGCTCAAGCCTTCGTTGCGGAAATTGCGGTTGATCTCGAACACGCGCTCGAAACCACCGACGATCAAGCGCTTGAGGAACAGCTCGGGCGCGATGCGCAGGAACATCTGCATGTCCAGTGCATTGTGGTGCGTGGTAAACGGCTTGGCCGCCGCGCCACCCGGGATCGGGTGCAGCATCGGCGTTTCCACTTCCAGGAACTGGTTAGTCAGCATGAAGCCGCGAATTGCCGCGACAATCTTGCTGCGTGCGATAAAGGTGTTGCGCGTGTCCTCGTTCATGATGAGGTCCACATAGCGCTGGCGATACTTGGTTTCCTGATCGGCGAGGCCGTGGAATTTTTCCGGCAGCGGGCGCAGCGACTTGGAGATCAGGCGCAGCACATCGACCTTGACCGACAGCTCCCCGGTCTTGGTCTTGAACAACACGCCTTCGGCCGCGAGGATGTCGCCCATGTCCCACTTCTTGAAGGCGTCATACAGCTCTTCGCCGATGCTTTCGCGGGAGATGAAAAGCTGGATGCGGCTGCTGGCATCCTGCACAGTCGCGAAGCTGGCCTTGCCCATAACGCGTTTAAGCATCATGCGGCCGGCTACGGCAACACGGATGCCCTGCGGCTCCAACTCTTCGCCCGCCTTTTCGCCATGCTCGGCATGCAGATCGGCTGCACGATGCGTGGGACGCACGTCGTTGGGGAATGCAACGCCCTGTTCGCGCATGGCTTTCAGCTTGTTGCGGCGCTCGGCAATAACGTGGGACTCGTCCTGGACGGACGGATTTTCTTGCTCGCTCAATTTAAACTCCCTGCTTCAAACTTTCGGTGATGAACGGATCGAGATCGCCGTCCAGCACGCCTTGTGTATTGCCGATTTCGACGTTGGTGCGCAAATCCTTGATACGCGACTGGTCGAGCACGTAGGAACG
>CAMLME010000174.1 GCA_946481235.1 uncultured Methylobacillus sp.
AGCGCCGTGTTGCAGGATGCCCTGCGCATCCTGCTGGATACCGATTTACGCGGTGAGTTGCCCGAGTTGCGGCAGCCGACGCTGTTGATTCACGGCAATCGCGACACGCTGGCGCCGGTCAATGCCTCGCGCTTCATGGCATCGCATTTGCCGCACGCACGGTTGCGCGTGATCGAAGGCGCCTCGCACGCCCCTTTTCTTTCGCATCCCACGACATTCATGTCGGAAACAATGCAATTTCTTGCTCCGGCTGCTGCCGGAAGCGAGCGCCTGAGCGCGACGGAGACGAATACGTGAACCCGCAGGACGAATACACCATCGACAAGGCGCGCGTGCGCGCCTCATTCGACCGCGCCGCACGCAGCTACGATGCCGCTGCCGTGCTGCAGAAGGAAGTGCGCGGGCGCATGCTGGAACGGCTGGATTACACCCGACTGGCACCGCGCCAGATTCTCGACGCCGGCACAGGCACAGGACATGCCGCGCGCGCACTGGCCGAGCGCTACAAGGACAGCCACGTCATAGCGCTCGATATCGCGCTCGGCATGCTGCGCCTGACGGCTGCCGCCGAGCCGTGGTGGCGTCGCTTCATTCCTGACGGCCGCCGCAGCGCGGTGTGCGCGGATATCGAAAGCCTGCCATTGCAATCCGCCAGCATGGATCTGGTGTGGTCCAATCTCGCGATCCAGTGGTGCAACGACCTCGACCAGGCGTTCGGCGAAATGGCGCGTGTGCTGCGCCCGGAAGGCTTGCTGATGTTCAGCACTTTCGGTCCGGACACGCTCAAGGAATTGCGCGAAGCGAGTGCCGCCGATCCTTCTCATGTGCACGTCAGCCGGTTCATCGACATGCACGACATCGGCGATGCGCTGGTGCGTGCCGGATTTTCCGCGCCGGTGATGGATGTCGAACATTTCGTGCTGACCTACGACGATGTGCTCGGCGTGATGCGCGACCTGAAAGCCATTGGCGCGCGTAATGCCGCTTACGGCCGTCCGCGCGGCCTTGAAGGCAAGGGCTTCCTCGCTCGCCTGACCGAGCGCTACGAGCGCTTCCGCGATCAAGGCAAGCTGCCGGCGACCTTTGAAGTAGTCTACGGCCACGCCTGGAAAGCCGAGGCTGCCGCAGCGCTGTTGCCGGATGGTGCCAGCGTGATCAAGCTGCATCGCAGATGAAGCACGGCTTCTTCGTTACCGGTACCGATACCGGGGTAGGCAAAACGCTAATCTCGTCGGCGCTGGTTTACCATTTTGCACAACGCGTCCTGCGGTCCGCGGGCATGAAGCCGGTCGCGGCTGGTTGTGAGCTTTCAAGTAACGGCCTGATGTCTGAAGATGTCTTGCAGTTGCGAACGGCGAGCAATGTCGAGCTGCCGCTGAACGTCGTTAATCCTTACGCCTTCGAGCCGCCGCTTGCACCTCATATCGCAGCGGAGATGGCCGGAATGCGCATTGAATTAGATTTTATTCAAGATGCCTTCAAGAAAGCAGCGCAGGCTGTCGATATCCTCATCGTGGAAGGCGTCGGCGGTTTCCGTGTTCCCCTGAATGAGGCGGAAGATACGGCAGATCTGGCAGGAAAACTTGGATTGCCCGTCATTCTGGTCGTCGGCATGCGATTGGGGTGCCTCAATCATGCACTGCTGACAGCGGAAAGCATCGCAGCACGAGGTTTGAAGCTTGCTGGATGGGTGGCGAATGACATCGATTCCGGAATGGGCGCAAAAAAAGAAAATCTGGAATCCTTACAAAAACTTATTACTGCTCCATGCCTGGGTGTCGTATCCTTCCAGCAACATCCCGATTATCGGATGACGGCATCGATGCTCAATGCGGCGGAATTGGATGATTTAGTTTGCGCATGAATATGCAATCTAGCTAAAATACCCCGAATTGGGTATATGAAAATTACCTGCGTTATTTTCAATTTGGAAGCGCTATGAACATTCTGGAAAAATTCGTACAGCAGCTGAACCTCAGGAAGCAGTTCCTGATGCTTTGTTTTCTTGAGGCTGTTGGATTTGTTGTCGTCTATTTCGACAATTCATGGCCGGTAATTCTTGTTTTCCTGATACTGAACGTGGTGACAGCGTTGTGGTTCGGTTACCGTTCCGCAAATCGCGCCCAGGCGATCGCGCGCAACCTGCAAACGATTGCCGGCGGCGATCTTTCGCAAAAGTTCGGCTTGCAGGGCAAGGATGACTTCGCCTGGATGGCCTACGAATCCGACCGCGCGCGCAAAGGCGTGTCCATCCTGATCAAGGGCGTGACCGAGACCTCTCAGGACCTCGGACGCTCCGCGGACAATATGAGCACCATGGCCTTGCGTACCAAGGAAGCCATTGCCAGCCAGGGTGAACACACCCATCAGATTGCTGCCAGCATCATGCAACTGGCAAGTCAGGTGAAAGAAGTTTCTGCCCAGGCGACGCGCGTTGCCTCTTCGGCCAAGGAAGCCAACACGGCTGCAATCGGCGGCAGCAAGGTGGTCGGCGATACGATCCATTCGCTGGAAACCATTTCCAACGACGTGCAAGGCATTGCCGAATCCATTACCTCGCTGCAGGATGAAATCAACAAGATCAGCTCCGTGATGCAGGTCATCCGCGACATTTCCGAACAAACCAACCTGCTGGCACTGAACGCTGCCATCGAAGCGGCCCGTGCCGGTGAAGCTGGCCGTGGCTTTGCCGTGGTTGCCGACGAAGTGCGCAACCTGTCGCAACGCACCAGCAAATCCACTGAAGAAATTACGCAGATCATCACCAGCCTGCAAGGCAAGTCGCATCAGGTCGCCAAGACCGTGCAGGAAAAACAGCAGGATGCCAACGCCGCGGCCAGTAGCGCCAAGTCGGCCGAAAATGCGCTCAACGGCATCGTTGGCGCGGTTCAGGAAATCGTGAATCTGTCCGAGGTTATCGCCGAACTGACCTCGCAACAGGAAGCTGCTACGGGAGGTATTACCGAAGCGGTCACCTATATCGAAGGTCTTTCGCGTCAGAATGCCGAGGAAGCGAACTCCTTCCACACGATGTCGCAGGATCTTTCCCAGAAGGCCGGTCACCTCAACGAGCTTGTGTCGAAATTCACCGTGTAGTGATAGGTGTTCGATATTCAGCACAAATAAAAACGGCAGCCAAGGCTGCCGTTTTTATTTGGAGAAATGAGCGCCTGGCTCAGGCTGCCTGTACCGGGATGTCGCGGCGCTTGTCCTTGATGCGATTCATCGAGTCGACATACACCAGTTCCGGACGATATTTTTCCAGTTCCAGCTCATTGTAGATCGCATAAGTCGCGATGATCAGGATGTCGCCGGGCGATGCCTTGCGTGCCGCTGCGCCATTTACCGAAATAATGCCGGAATTGCGCTGGGCGCGAATCGCATAGGTAGTGAAGCGTTCGCCGTTATTGACGTTGTAGATCTCGATCTGCTGGTATTCGCGGATATCGGCGGCTTCCAGCAATTCTTCATCGATGGCGCAGGAACCCTCGTAGTCCAGTTCGGAGTGCGTGACGCGCACTCGATGAAGCTTGGATTTGAGCATGGTTCGTTGCATGTGGGCTATCCGATTGATTTCAAAGGACGCGTATTATAACGCAAACTCGATATTGTCGATAAGCCGGGTTTTGCCCAGCCGTGCGGCGCCCAGGGCGACCAGGGTTTGCTCATCGGGCTGAGGTTTCTGCAGTGTGGCCGCGCTGCGTACTGAAATGTAATCCACGATCCAGCCGAGTTGCGTGAGATATTGCGCTGTCTGGGCTTCGATGGCGTCGAAATCGCGCCGACCGCGTTGTGCCGCTTGTACCACCTGCTGCAGCGCGCGATAGAGGCGTGGGGCTTCCATTCTTTGGGCTGGTTTCAGGTAGCCGTTGCGTGAACTCATCGCCAGGCCATCGTTTTCGCGCATCGTGTCGCCCGCGACGATTTCAATCGGAAGATTGAGTTGGCGCACCATGTCGCGCAGGATGAACAGTTGCTGAAAATCCTTTTTGCCGAATACCGCTACCTGCGGTTGTACCATGTTGAACAGCTTGAGCACGACGGTGGTTACGCCGCGAAAGTGCCCGGGGCGGGCCGCGCCGCACAACTCGCTGGCGACCGGCGACGGCTCGACCAGCACATGCTGCGGTTCAGGATACATTTCGTTGGCGTCGGGCGTAAACACGATGTCAGCGCCGGCGGGTTCCAGTTGCGCGCAATCCTGCTCCAGCGTGCGCGGATAGCTTGCCAGATCCTCGTTCGCGCCGAATTGCAGCGGGTTCACGAAAATACTGACGACCACGCA
>CAMLME010000175.1 GCA_946481235.1 uncultured Methylobacillus sp.
TCGCAACCTGCATCGGAGCCGGAGCCGGAGCCGGAGCCGGAGCCGGAGCCGGAGCGCAAGATTGTCGCGCCGCCTTTGCCCACGTTTCAACCTACTCCGCCTCGTCCCCGCAAAGAAAATAAGGATAAAAGGAAACGTATTCCTGTACGGTTATGGATACCCTTGTGCTTGCTGCTGGCACTACTAGCCGCCGGCCAAACGATCTATTTCCTGCGCTCAGAAATAGCCGTCTGGCTGCCTCAGGTCAAACCCGGCCTTATTCAGGTCTGCGCATTGTTCGGATGCAAGGTCGAACTGCCGCGCAATGCACAGCTATTGAGCATCGATGACTCCGATCTGCAGGAGCATGCCGAACAAAGGGATGTTTTCGTGCTTTCCGCAACCATCGTCAATCGTGCGCGTTATACGCAAGCGTATCCGCAGCTGGAACTGACGCTGACCGACATCCACGACAAACCCCTTCTGCGCCGCACGCTGCAGCCACAGGAATACCTGCCGCCAGGCACCGACCTGGAAGCCGGGCTGGCTAACGGAAGCGACGTGCACATCACGCTGCCGTTTACGGCGGTCGGCATTGCAGCTACCGGCTACCGAGTCTATGTGAGCTATCCCTAGTCGCGCTGCGCGCCCACTGCAACCCATGACAACGTGTTAGCATAATTCCCAAAATCAGGACAACCGCGATGACTGCCCCTAATACACTTTCCGAAACTAAAGTCGACAATATTGGCCGGGCCGCGGCCAAACTGCACCGGTTATTGAAAGAGCTTGGCCACGCAAAGGGATTGCAGCAGTCTGCGGCCACCATGCCCGACGCGCGCGACCGTCTCAGCTTCATCGATCAGACCATGCACGAGGCATCCGAGAAAACCATCAGCGCTGTCGAGAACTCGCTGCCACTTACTGTAAATACACGCAACACCTGCGCCGACCTGGCAGAGCGCCTTTCCGACGCACCAGAACTGGCGCACCATGCCCTGGTACAGGAAGCCGTGTCGCAAATGGGTGAAATCGCCGCCGCAGAAGAAATGCTGCGCCACAACCTGCTGCAGATCATGGAAGCACAGGAGTTCCGCGACGTGGCTGGGCAGATGGTCAACAAAATTCTCGATGCCGCACAGGAAGTAGAGAAAATCCTGCTCGATATCCTGCGTGAAAATGCGCCGGACGGCGAGACAGGCTCGCTCATCCGCTCCGACGGCCTGACGGCCGGCCCGTCCATGCGCGCGCAAGCCGATGGCGTCAGCGGCCAGGACGAGGTGGACGATTTATTGGCCTCCATGGGCTTTTAGAACCTATTTCAGTTCCGAGCCCTGACTCAACGCAGTATGTGCAACCTGCCGAAATAGACTCTTAATCCACCCACCATTCCTGCACTACAAGTGTGCGCCCGCCTGATTTCATGGTGCACACTTGCCTTCCATCCTATAGAAACCCATCTCCAGCAATGCTGGCATCTTATTGATTTTAATCAAACATTTTTAGTTGGCACAGCTGTTGCTATCAATGCCAATGAGATTAATTTTTTTGGGTGCACCATGCTCCGTGTCATGCTTGTCGACGAGAATTTGGAGCGTTCCGCTCCATTGCAGCAATACCTTGTCGAGGCCGGATATAACGTAGTCGGTCAGCTCTCCGATACTGCGGACCTGAACAAGGCTGTTGCCCAGATGCAGCCGGACGTGATCATTATCGATACCGAATCGCCCAGCCGCGACACGCTGGAGCATATTTGTGTGGTAAGCCGCGATGACCCGCGGGCCATCGTAATGTTTGCGCATGACGGCGAAACCGAGAAGATACGGGCGGCGACGCGAGCGGGAGTTTCTGCATATGTGGTTGGCGGCCTCGATAATGCGCGGCTGAAACCGATCATGGATGCGGCGATGGTGCGCTTCGAGGAATACCAAGCGTTGCGCAACGAATTGGAAACGACCGCGACCAAGCTCGCGGAGCGCAAAACGATAGATCGCGCCAAGGGCATTTTGATGAAACAACGCGGGCTGGATGAGGATGCCGCTTACCAGTCCTTGCGCAAGCTGGCGATGCAACGCGGCGTGCGCATGGGGGAAATCGCAAACCAGGTCATCCAGGCTGCCGAGTTGCTGGCCTGAACGAATTGAATTGACGGGAACGCCCAATGATGGGCGAACTCGTGGAGTTTTAAGCATGCCGATGTCGGCATGCACACAGGACAAAGGCGTCTTTCTGTCGATCCGGAATACCAGGGTCGATGGAAGGACGCCTTTTTTGTTTTCTGACGTTTTTATTTTTAAAGATGCAATCGAAAGGAGCACTACATGAAGTTCATCGATAAGAAACCGGAAGCGCTGCCGGTCAACCCGGAGCGTCGCCACTTCCTGCAGGGCGCGGCTGCAGCAGCCGGCGCCGCCGCAGTAGTGGGCATGGGTTCGCTGGGTATCCAGAAAGCAGCGTGGGCCGCCGGTTCCGATGCACCCGAATTGACCGAAGTAAAGATCGGCTTCATTCCGCTCACAGATTGCGCACCGATTGCCGTCGCCGCCGCCATGGGTTTCGACAAGAAATACGGCATCAAGATTATTCCTTCCAAGGAAGCCTCCTGGGCTGGCGTACGCGACAAGCTGATCAACGGCGAATTGCAAGGCGCTCACATTCTGTACGGCATGATGTACGGTGCGCAGCTCGGCATCGGCGGCCCGCAGAAAGACATGGCAGTGCTGATGGCCCTGAACAACAACGGCCAGGGCATCACCCTGTCCAACCAGCTCTACGAAAAAGGCGTCAAGGACGGCCCGACCCTGAAGCGCATGCTGGACAACGAAAACCGCGATTACACATTCGCCCAAACCTTCCCCACCGGCACCCATGCCATGTGGCTGTACTACTGGCTGGCGACCTACGGCATCAATCCGTTCAAGGACGTTAAGACCATCGTCGTGCCGCCTCCGCAAATGGTGGCCAACATGCGCGTCGGCAACATGGACGGGTTCTGTGTCGGCGAGCCATGGAACGCACGTGCCATTTTCGACAAGATCGGCTTCTCGGTTGCCACCTCTCAGGACGTGTGGACCGACCATCCGGAAAAAGTGTTGGGCACCACCGCGGCCTTTGTGGAGAAAAATCCTAACACTGCGCGTGCGATGCTGATGGCGGTGCTGGAAGCCTGCCGTTACATCGACGCGAGCGCCAACCGCGCTTCCGTAGCCAAGATGATTTCGGCCAAGTCCTATGTCAACGCTCCGGAAGCCGTAATTGCTGGTCGCTTCCTCGGCCATTACGAAAATGGCATCGGCAAGAAGTGGGAAGACCCGAACTACATGAAGTTCTTCAATGACGGCAAGGTGAATTTCCCTTATCTCTCCGACGGTATGTGGTTCATGACCCAGCACAAGCGCTGGGGCCTGCTCAAGACCGATCCGGATTACCTCGCCGTGGCGAAGAAGGTCAATCGTATCGATATGTACAAGGAAGCTGCCGGCGCCATGGGTATCAGTGTGCCCAAGGACGAAATGCGGACCTCCAAGCTGATCGACGGCGTGGTGTGGGATGGCAAGGATCCCAAGGCTTATGCCAACTCGTTCAAGGTCAAGGTCTAGGAATACAACGGAAATTAGGAGACGAATATGAGCGCAACTGTTATAGCACTCAAGCCCGAGGACGCCGCATCCATGCCGGCGCCCGAGAGCAAATCCGGGTCCACTCCTCCGCCGGTGGCGGAGGCAACCCCAGTTGCGGGCGAAACACGTCAACGCATCATGAGTACATTAAGATCCATTACCCTCGCAATACTGCCGCCCATGATGGGTCTGGCGTTTTTCATCCTGATCTGGGTCGGGATTTCCTTGGTCGCCCCGGCTTTGCCCGGACCTGCCAAGACCTGGGTCTCCGCCGTCGAACTGTTCAGCGACCCGTTTTACAATAACGGGCCGAACGACCAGGGCATCGGCTGGAATATCCTGTACTCGTTGCAACGCGTGGGCACCGGCTTCGGCATGGCCGCCCTCATCGGTATCCCACTGGGCTTCGTTCTCGGGCGCTTCAAGTTCGTGAACGACATGGCGTCGCCCATCATCAGCCTGTTGCGTCCGGTTTCGCCGCTCGCATGGCTACCGATCGGTCTGCTGGTGTTCAAGGCTGCCGATCCGGCCGCGATCTGGGTGATTTTCATCTCCAGTATCTGGCCGCTGGTGATCAACACTGCGATGGGCGTTTCCAAGGTGCCGCAGGACTACCTCAACGTCGCCCGCGTGCTGAACCTGTCCGAGTGGAAGATCGCCACCAAGATCATGCTGCCTT
>CAMLME010000176.1 GCA_946481235.1 uncultured Methylobacillus sp.
TTTACCCACGGCGGACGTAAGCCAACCGGACTCGACGCAGTGGAGTGGGCGAAAAAGATGGTCGAGCTGGGTGCCGGCGAACTGCTGCTGACCAGTATGGATAGAGATGGCACCAAAAGCGGTTTCGATCTTGCGCTGACCCGCGCGATCAGCGATGCTGTGGATGTTCCCATCATCGCATCCGGCGGTGTCGGCAACCTGGATCATCTGGTTGAAGGCGTCAAGCAGGGCGGTGCCGATGCGGTGCTCGCTGCCAGCATCTTCCATTTTGGCGAGTATTCGGTCAACCAGGCCAAGCACTACATGGCTGATCACGGAATCGAGGTACGACTCTGATGCCCGATAGTTGGTTGAACAAGGTCAATTGGACCCACGACGGTCTGGTGCCGGTGATCGTGCAGGAGGATGGCACGGGCCAGATGCTGATGTTCGCCTGGATGGACCGGGAGGCGCTGAGGTTGACGGTGGAAACCGGCCATGCCGTATTCTGGTCGCGTTCGCGCAAGAAACTGTGGCACAAGGGCGAAGAGTCCGGGCATGTGCAAGTGGTAAAGGAAATCCGTCTCGATTGCGACGAAGACGTTCTGCTGCTTACGGTGGAACAGGTGGGCGGTATTGCCTGTCATACCGGTCGTCATAGCTGCTTTTTCCAGAAGCTGGAGAACCGGGAATGGGTGACGGATCAGCCGGTGCTGAAAGACCCGGAGGAGATCTACCGCCATGAGTGATACGCTGAATCGACTTGCTGAAGTGCTTGAAAGCCGCAAGACTGCAGACCCGCAGTCCTCCTACGTGGCCAAGCTATATTCCAAGGGGATGGATGCCATTCTCAAAAAGGTCGGCGAGGAAGCGACTGAAACCATCCTTGCCGCCAAGGATGGCGACCCGCAGAAGATCATTTACGAAACCGCCGATCTCTGGTTCCATACATTGGTGATGCTTGCGCATGCAGGGCTGCATCCGGATGATATTCTCAACGAACTGGCGCGGCGCGAAGGCCTGTCTGGCCTCGATGAGAAGGCTGCGCGTCCAACTGCTTAATTGCTGGCATATGACGAATCTTCAGTTCATGCTTGTACCCATCGCCCGCCTGGAGAAATGACATGAGCGACTGTATCTTCTGCAAGATTGTGGCCGGGGATATCCCGAGCAAAAAAATGTATGAAGACGACGAAGTCATCGCGTTTCACGATATACGCCCGATCGCCCCGGTACACTTCATGCTTGTCCCGAAGCTGCATGTCGCGAGTCTGGTGGAATGCGGCGATGAACATCGCGATCTGCTGGGCCGGATGCTGCTGCTGGCGCCCAAACTGGCGAAAGAACAAGGATTGGAAACCGGTTTTCGCACCATGATCAATACGGGGCATGGCGGCGGACAGGAGGTTTTCCACCTGCATATTCATGTATTTGGAGGCGGTGCTGCGCTGCCCAAGACGTAGCCTGCCCAACTTAAGGAGATAGTGATGGGTTCATTCAGTATTTGGCACTGGATTATCGTGCTGGTGGTGGTGTTGCTGATTTTTGGCACCAAAAAGTTGCGTAATGTCGGCGGCGATCTCGGTGGCGCGGTCAAGGGATTCAAGGATGCCATGCGGGAAGAGCAATCCAAGCCCAAGCTTGACGACGATTCCGAGCACTCGAAAACCGTTGAAGGCGAAGTGACCGAAAAAACCAGGCACTAAGCCGTGTTCGATGTCTCCTTTGGCGAAATCCTGATCATCGCCGTGGTAGCGTTGATCGTGATCGGTCCGGAAAAGCTTCCCAAGGTGGCGCGTACGCTGGGTTTGCTTGCCGGCCGCATGCAGCGTTATGTATCGACCGTCAAAGGTGATATCGAGCGCGAATTGAAAGCGGATGAATTTCGCAAGATCCACAGCGAAGTTACGCAGAATGTGGCCGCCATCGAATCGGAGATGACGGAAGAAATCCGGCAGGCCAATAGTGCTGCGGATAACCTCATTAGCGATATCCACTCCTCCGACCAGAAAAAACCGGACGCATAATCCAGTCCGGAATCATGAACACTTCCGATACCTTCATTTCACATCTGATCGAGTTGCGCGACCGGTTGCTGCATATCGTCGCCGGCATCGTGCTGACGTTTATTTGCCTGTTTCCTTTTGCCAACGACATTTATTCCGTGCTGGCGCACCCCTTGCTGCAACAGCTGCCTCAAGGCGGTCAGATGATAGCGACCGCCGTGACCACACCGTTCTTCGTCCCGATGAAGGTGGCGATGCTGTCAGCTTTCGTCATTTCGCTGCCCTATACCTTGTATCAGGTCTGGGCGTTCGTCGCGCCCGGCCTGTATCAACATGAAAAGCGCTTCGCGGCTCCGATGATCATGCTCAGTACCCTGTTGTTCCTGGTCGGCATGGCGTTTGCCTATTTTCTGGTATTCCCGGTGGTGTTCGGTTTCATTACCGGTACGGCACCTGAGGGGGTCGCGGTAATGACGGATATCGGTAATTATCTCGACTTCGTAATTACGCTTTTCCTGGCGTTTGGCATTGCTTTCGAAGTGCCTGTCGTTGTGGTGGTACTGGTCAAACTTGGATTTGTGCAGATTGCAACGCTGAAGGAAGTTCGTTCCTATGTGGTGGTTGGTGCATTCGTGGCCGGTGCCATACTGACGCCGCCGGACATCATTTCGCAGTTCATGCTGGCAGTTCCGTTATGGCTGCTCTATGAAGCCGGCATATTGGCCGCCGGCTTCGTCACCGCTAAATCCGAAAGTTACAGCTAACTCTGGCTGAAACCTGGAAATTAATTCACTCGGGCCTGCAGTCGCGGCCGCTTGCCAATCGGAATGGAGAGCTTGATTTCGGCCTGATTGCGCACGATTTTTACCGTCGCAGGCTGACCGGGTTTAAGGCTGGAAATCAGGTTCAGCATGTCGGAACTGTCCATGACAATGCTGCCGTTGACTTCCAGCAGGATATCGCCCGGCTTAATGCCGGCCTTGTCGGCCGGCCCGCCGCGCATCACGCCGGCAATTAATGCGCCGCGTATTTCCTTGAGTTTGAACGACTCCGCCAGTTCCGGAGTGATGTCTTGGGCTTCAATGCCGATCCAGCCCCGCGTGACGCCGCCTTGGCGAATGATCTGCTCCATCACTTGCTGCGCCAGACTGACGGGAATGGCAAAGCCTATGCCCATGGAGCCGCCACTGCGCGAGTAAATCGCGCTGTTGATGCCGACCAGGTTGCCTTGGGTATCTACCAGCGCGCCGCCCGAGTTGCCGGGGTTGATGGGCGCATCGGTCTGGATGAAATTTTCGAACGTATTGATGCCAAGGTGGTTGCGGCCCAGTGCGCTGACTATGCCTTGAGTTACGGCCTGGCCGACGCCAAAAGGATTGCCGATGGCGAGTACTACATCGCCAATGTTGAGCTTGTCGGAATGGCCGAATGTGACAGCAGGCAGATCCTTCATGTCGACCTTGAGCACGGCAAGATCGGTTTCGGGGTCGCTGCCCACGATGCGGGCAGGAACGGTGCGTCCATCTGCCAGGGCAATCTCGATTTCATCAGCGGCTTCGATCACATGATGGTTGGTCAGGATCAGGCCATCGGCGGTGACGATGACACCCGATCCCAAGCTATTCTCGCGCTGAGGGATGTCGTTGAATTGGTCGCCGAAAAAGTGACGGAATAGAGGGTCGTCCGAGAATTGTGAGTTGTCGGCCGGGGATTCTTTGCTGGTGAATATATTGACCACCGACGGCATCGCTTTTTTTGCGGCGTCGCTGTAAGAGGTAATGTTCTGGCGTTGGACGCTCGGCGTCGGTTCGACTTGCTTGACCGTGACGGCTGGTTCGCTTCCGTTTAACAGGTCAGGCCGGAAGGTCTGCAAAACAAACAGTGCAGCAAGACTGATCGTCACGCTTTGTGCAAAAATGAGCCAGAGTTTTTTCATGGGTTTAAAAATAGCTCCATGGACAATTTTTATTCGTTGTAGCCGCTATTCCAGAACAAGCCTTGCTGCAAGAATGATATGACGAAAATAGACGAGGGAAGTTAATGAAACTATCCGAGCTGATTGATTATACCGGACAATTATTGCAGGTTGATCGCTTCCGTGATTACAGCCCGAACGGACTACAGGTCGAGGGGCGTGCGGAAATTAATGTCATCGTCAGCGGCGTAACGGCGAGCATGGCCTTGCTGGAGCGCGCGGCAGAGTTAAAGGCCGACCTCGTGCTGGTTCATCATGGATATTTCTGGAAGGG
>CAMLME010000177.1 GCA_946481235.1 uncultured Methylobacillus sp.
TGTCGTGGGGGCGCGGCTATGTAATGCATATTCAACCCCTTGATGCCGACCCTACACCAGAAGCCATCAACAAAGCCATTGAACAACTGATCCGGCAAAAACCGGAGCAATACCTGTGGAGCTACCCGCGCCATCGCAAACCCAAGGGTGTCGAACCGCCCTCTAGCGCTGTTCCGGCCGTGACGCATGACTTAGAATAAGAACCCATGAAGCTTAAATTTACCAAAATGCAGGGAGTAGGCAACGATTTCGTCGTTATCGATGCCGTTCGCCAAAATATTTCCTTAAGTCCGGAGCAAATCCGTTTTCTTGCCGATCGCCACTTTGGCGTCGGCTGCGACCAATTGCTGCTGGTGGAAAAGCCGACAATTCCCGATGTCGACTTCCGATACCGCATTTTCAATGCCGACGGGGGCGAGGTCGAGCAATGCGGTAACGGCGCACGCTGCTTCGTACGCTTCGTGCATGACCAGCAACTTACGACCAAGAACGAAATCCTGGTTGAAACCGCGCGCGGCATCATCCGGCCCAGGCTGGAAAATGACGGGCAGGTGACGGTAGATATGGGCGCACCGCGTTTTATCCCTGCGGATATTCCTTTTGTCGCGACAGAGCAGGCACCTACCTACAATCTAACTGTAGGTGCTAGCGAAGTCATAATCGGCGCAGTATCGATGGGCAATCCGCATGCGGTGCAGATCGTCGATGATGTCGATAATGCCCCGGTTGCCGAACAAGGGCCGCTGATAGAGCATCACGCGCGCTTTCCGCAACATGTCAACGCCGGATTCATGCAAATCGTCGATGGCCATCGTATCCGGTTGCGTGTTTACGAGCGCGGCACCGGCGAAACCCTTGCCTGCGGCACGGGGGCTTGCGCAGCAGCCGTAACTGGCATCCAGCTGGGAAAACTCGCCTCACCAGTCACCGTCGCGATGCGCGGCGGCGAACTGACGATACGTTGGGCTGGCGACAGCAATCCGGTACTCATGACCGGTCCGGCGGTAACGGTATTCGAAGGCGAAGTCACACTTTAAAAATTATCAGAAAGCGCAACCATGCAAACGACCGATGACCAGATCACCGAATACCTCCGCACCAACCCTGCCTTTTTCGAGCGCAATGCCCATCTGTTGACCGAAATTTACCTGCCCAGCCCGCACGGCAGTGGCACGATCTCACTCGCCGAACGCCAGCAGCTGGCGCAGCGCGACAAGATACGCATTCTGGAAGTCAAACTGTCCGAACTGATCCAGTTCGGCGAAGAAAACGACGTCATCAGCGACAAAGTGCATCGCCTGACACTGGGCATACTCGCTGCGCGCAGCTTCGATGCGCTGGTACAAATGGTGACGCACAACCTGCGTGAAGACTTTCAGGTGCCACACGTCGCAATCCGCCTTTGGGCAATGCCGCAAAACGAAGAAGATAGCACCGGCGGCGAGTTCAGCCCGGTCGACGAGGCGCTGCGTTCTTGGGCACAAGGTTTGACCGCACCCTACTGCGGTCACAATCCTTCGTTGAGCCTGGACGGCTGGTTCGGTGAAACCAACGCTCCGCTCAAGTCTTTTGCCCTGATTCCGTTGCGCGGCGAAAACGTTTTCGGCTTGTTGGCGATGGCCAGCGAAGACGCGCAACGCTTCTATCCGGAAATGGGTACTTTGTACCTGAAACGTATCGGCGAGCTGATGAGCGTCGCCTTGCTGCGCTATATCCTTTAGGCGCTTTTCGAACGACTTGGACTACCTGGCCGCCTATCTCGATCATCTTGCCCACGAGCGGGGCCTGAGCCCGCTCACATGCGAAAACTACGGCCGCGACATCCGCGCGCTACAGGACCTTGCGGGTGAAATTACCCTGCAGAATTTGAAAACGGCGCACATCCGCCGCTTCATCGCGACGCTGCATGGACGCGGCATCGGCGGCAAAAGCATCGCCCGCATGCTATCCGCCTGGCGCGGTTTTTTCGCATTTCTGTCTCGCCGTCACGGCATCGACAATAATCCCTGCATCGGCATGCGCCCACCCAAATCAGCAAAAACTCTGCCGCAGGCACTTTCGCCGGAGCAGGCTTCGAAGCTCGTGGATATCAGCGATGATGACACGCTTGCGGTGCGCGATCATGCAATACTGGAACTGTTCTATTCCTCCGGCCTGCGTCTCGCCGAATTGGTAAGCCTCAATGTAGACGGATTGGATCTTGCCGAGGGCACCGTCACCGTCACCGGCAAAGGCAACAAGACGCGCATCGTTCCTGTCGGCCGACATGCCATTGAGGCTATTCAGACTTGGTTGCCGCAACGTACATTGCTGAAAACTGCAGATGAAACTGCGCTGTTCATTGGTCGCACCGGCAAGCGGCTCACACCGCGGGCCGTGCAATATCGGTTGAAAACCTGGGCCATCAAGCAAGGAATCGCCGGCAACGTGCACCCTCACATACTGCGCCACAGTTTTGCCACGCATGTTCTGCAGTCCAGCGGCGACCTCAGGGCCGTGCAGGAAATGCTGGGGCACGCCAACATCAGTACCACGCAGGTTTATACGCATCTGGATTTTCAGCACCTGGCAAAAGTTTACGATCAGGCACATCCTCGCGCCCGCAAAAAATAACCGACTGGATTTTGGCTACGACCGCCGCTTCGCGGCTTAACCCCGACAAGCGGGGTTAGCCTGCGCCGCAACAAGCCGCGCTGCGGCGTGTTGTCAGCACCTGGCAAAAGTTTACGATCAGGCACATCTGCGAGCCAAAAAGAACAAAGCTTGAATTCACTTGTCACTAATACCTGACAAGCCAGCTCAGTTTTTTGTGGCAAAATACGCCTCTCGAATTTTTAATCCCCGCAAGAAAGGACTTCAAATGGAACATCAACTTCCCGCGCTGCCTTATGCCAAGGATGCACTGGCGCCGCATATCTCCGCTGAGACCATGGAATTCCACTATGGCAAGCATCATCAGACCTACGTCACCAACCTGAACAACCTGATCAAGGGCACGGAATTCGAAAATGCCGCCCTGGAAGACATCATCAAGAAATCTTCCGGCGGCATCTACAACAACTCCGCGCAAGTGTGGAACCACACCTTCTTCTGGAGCAGCATGAAGCCTAACGGCGGCGGCGCTCCGACTGGCGCACTGGCTGATGCAATCAACGCCAAGTGGGGTTCATTCGATGAGTTCAAGAAGGCATTCCAGGCTTCTGCCGTGGGCAACTTCGGTTCCGGCTGGACCTGGCTGGTGAAGAAGGCCGACGGTACTGTCGATATCGTCAACATGGGCGCTGCCGGCACCCCGCTGACCACAGGCGACAAGGCACTGCTGACCATCGATGTATGGGAACACGCCTACTACATCGACTACCGCAACCTGCGCGCGAAGTTTGTTGAGAACTTCCTCAACAATCTCGCCAACTGGGATTTTGCTGCAGCCAATTTCGCCTAAGCGATTTTTGCTGGCAAAATGAATACGCCGGATAGCGCATGCTTCCGGCGTTTTTTATTTCCATGCTTCCGAACGAGTGAATGATGTCCTGCGAACTTTGCGATCAACCCGGTGGTGAAATCCTGTGGCAAAACGACCTTTGCCGCGTGATATTGGTTAACGACCCGCATTATCCCGGCTTCTGCCGCGTCATCCTCAACCGCCACCTCAAGGAAATGACGGACCTGGAGGAATCAGAACGTGCGCAGATGATGAATGTAGTATTTGCGGTAGAGGCTACAGTGCGCGCAGTGGTTCGCCCCGACAAGATCAATCTGGCGAGTTTGGGCAACGTGGTGCCGCATTTGCACTGGCATGTGATCCCGCGCTTTACGGATGACCGTCATTTCCCGAATCCAATCTGGGGAGAAATCAAGCGGCCGGACGCTGATGCACGCCCCGTTCCCGAACTCGCGGCAACATTACGCGCCGCCCTGCTTGAAAGGGTGCGAAGCGTCTAAACCTGCAGGCGCTCCACGATCTTGCCCTGTTTCAGGTGGCTTTCGATGATTTCGTCAATGTCATCCTGATCGATGAAGGTGTACCAGATCGCTTCCGGGTAAACCACCAGCAAAGGGCCTTCGTCGCAGCGATCGAAGCAACCGGCACGATTGACGCGCACCTTGCCTTGGCCGTTCATGCCCAGTTTCTTGACCTGCTTCTTGGCGTACTCGAACATCCCTTCGGCGTCATGATCGCAGCAGCAAGGCGACCCATCGTCGCGGCGATTAAGGCAGAAGAAAACGTG
>CAMLME010000178.1 GCA_946481235.1 uncultured Methylobacillus sp.
GCAGCGCTGGCTGTAAGGGCAAGTCGTGCCCGAATATAAGGTCATCATAAGCTGTTGTCCGATCTCGAATAAAAGCAAAAGGGAGGGGCCGGAAAACCGGCACCTCCCGCAACGTCAAAAATGCCTAGTGCACGTCTTTCCAGAATTCCTTCTTGAGCGCCAGTGCGAACAGGAACAGGATACCCAGCGCTAACAGCACCACGACACCCAACTGCAGGCGCTTCACCTTGGCCGGCTCGGCCATGAAGGCAAGGTAGTTCACCAGGTCGGCCACCATCGCGTCATACTCGGCCGCAGACATCTTGCCCGGCTTCACTAGGACAAGTTCATGCGATTCCACCTCGTTGCCATGCGCATCCTTGCCGGCGGTGACCTTCAGATGCTGCTCCCCCTGAAGCTCCCACAGCACATGCGGCATGCCGACATTGGGAAATACCGTGTTGTTCCAGCCCGTCGGACGAGCCTCGTCACGATAGAAGCTGCGCAAATAGGTATACAGCCAGTCCGGCGTGCGAGAGCGCGCTATTACGGAAAGATCCGGCGGCTGCGCCCCAAACCAAGCCTTGGCATCGCCCGGCTTCATGCCCACCTGCATGGTTTCTCCCACCTTTTCAGCGGCGAAAAGCAGGTTTGCCTTGATCTGCTCTTCAGTCAGACCGATGTCCTTGAGACGGTTGTAGCGCATGGAAGCCGCACCGTGGCAGTTAAGGCAGTAGTTCACGAACGCCTTGGCACCGCGTTGCAGCGAAGCCTGGTTGGTGGCGCTGATCGGCGCCTTGTCCAGATGCACGTCCTCGCTGGCCTGCAGCGCGAGCGGCAGCAGCAGGCCCAACATCAATAGCAGTTTCTTCATTATCCCGTCACCCTTTCCGGCACTGGTTTGGTCTTGTCTCTCTTGGTGTACCACGGCATCAGCGCGAAGAACGAGAAGTACACCACCGTCAGCACGCGCGCCACCACGGTTGCACGATCAGCACCGCCGATCAGCGGCACATTGGCACCGAACTGACCCCAGACGTTGGAAGGCTCGGTTCCGAGGTAACCCAAAATCAGGAAGCTGATCACGAATGCAGTCAGCCAACCCTTGTATTGCGCACCGCGATAGCGGATCGACTTGACCGGACTCTTGTCCAGCCACGGCAACGCCGCGAATACCATCACCGCCGCACCCATGGCGACGACCCCCGGGAACTGGGAATTGAACAGTGGCGGCACCGCACGCAGGATGGAGTAGTACGGGGTGAAATACCATACCGGAGCAATGTGCGCCGGTGTCTTCAGCGGATCGGCGGGCACGAAGTTGTTGGCCTCGAGGAAGTAGCCGCCCATTTCAGGAGCGAAGAACACGATGGCCGAGAACACCATGAGGAACACCACAACACCGACAATATCCTTCACCGTGTAATACGGGTGGAACGGGATACCATCCAGCGGGATGCCGGTCTTGGGGTCCTTGTTTTTCTTGATCTCGATACCGTCCGGATTGTTGGACCCCACCTCGTGCAGCGCGATCACGTGCGCTGCAACCAGGCCCAGCAAAACCAGCGGCAGGGCGATCACATGGAACGCGAAGAAGCGGTTCAGGGTAGCATCGGAAACCAGATAGTCGCCGCGCAGCCATTCCGCGACATCAGGCCCCACGAAAGGGATGGTGGCAAACAGGTTCACGATCACCTGGGCACCCCAGTAGGACATCTGGCCCCACGGCAGGAGGTAGCCGAAGAAGGCCTCGCCCATCAGCGCCAGGAAGATGCCAACACCGAACAACCAGATCAGTTCGCGCGGATTGCGGTAAGAACCGTAGAGCAGGCCGCGGAACATGTGCAGGTACACGACCACGAAGAACATCGACGCACCCGTGGAATGCATGTAGCGGATCAGCCAGCCCCAGGACACGTCGCGCATGATGTACTCGACGGAGGCGAAGGCCAGCGCGGCATCCGGCTTGTAGTGCATGGTCAGGAAGATGCCGGTGACGATCTGGAGCACCAGCACCAGCAGGGCCAGCGAGCCGAAGTAGTACCAGAAGTTGAAGTTCTTGGGTGCGTAGTATTCGGAAAGGTGCGCCTTCCAGTTGGCGGTCAGCGGAAAACGGTCGTCGACCCAGTTCAACGCACAGGTCAGGTATTTGTTCATTCTCAAGCCTCCTTATCCACGCCGATCAGCAGACGGGCATCGCTGAGGTATTTGTGCGGCGGCACTTCCAGGTTGATCGGGGCAGGAGAGCCCTTGAACACACGACCTGCGAGGTCGAACTTGGAACCGTGGCAGACGCAGAAGAAACCGCCCGGCCAGTCGCTGCCCATGCCTTCCTCACCATGCTTGAGTTTGGAGGAAGGCGAGCAGCCGAGGTGGGTACAGATACCGACCAGCACCATCAGGTTGGGCTTGATGGAGCGCGTGGCATTCTTGGTATATTGCGGCTGCTGGGGGACCTCCAGCTTGGGATCACTCAGTTTTTCGTCGACCTTGCCCAGTTCGGCCAGCATCTCGTCAGTGCGGTTGACGATCCACACCGGCTTGCCGCGCCATTCGACGGTAATCATCGAACCCGGCTCGATCTTGTCGATATCCACTTCCACCGGTGCACCGGCGGCTTTGGCGCGCTCGCTGGGCAACATGCTCATGACGAACGGAGTTGCCACGGCCACAGTCGCCGCGCCTCCCGCCACTGCAGTCGCAGCAATCAGGAAGCGCCGCTTGCTGTGATCCACTTCTTGGTTAGCCATCGCAATACCTTGGAGTATTTGTAAAAGGACGAGATTGTACAGTTTTCTAAATAAAACTTAAACGGGAGAAGCAACTAAACGGGGTTGTCAATGTCGACAAATTGATGGTCGAGGCCGTATCGTTCTGCCAGATGTTCCCCGAGCGCCTGGATGCCATAACGCTCCGTTGCATGATGCCCGGCTGCAATGAAGGCAATACCGGTTTCCTGCGCGGTATGGAACGTTCTCTCCGAAACTTCGCCCGTCAGAAAGGCATCCACCTGCAGCGCCAATGCCACCTCGATATAGTCCTGCGCAGCGCCCGTGCACCAGGCTATGGTACGGATGGGTTTTGATGGGTCGCCGAACATCAGTGGCTGCCGTCCCAATTGTTGCGCAATTCGCGTTCCGACTTCGCTTAAGCTTCCCGGCCGATCAAGCGTACCGTACGCCACCAGCGATTGCTCTCCGGCCCATCCCTGCAGAGTGAAATCCAGCACGCGTGCCAACCGGGCGTTATTGCCGAGTTCAGGATGCGCGTCCAGCGGCAGGTGATAGCCGACCAGGCTGATATCCTTTTCCAGCAGGAGCTTGAGGCGCCTTTTCTTCATCCCGACGACACGCGCGTCCTCGCCTTTCCAGAAATAACCGTGATGCACGAGTACCAGATCGGCATTCAGCCTGGATGCATGCTCAAGCAGTGCCATGCTTGCCGTCACCCCCGAAACAATAATACGGACCTCCGGCCTCCCCTCGACCTGCAATCCGTTCGGGCAGTAATCCCGGAAACGATCAACCTGCAATAATTGTCCGGTATAATCAATCAACTCGGATAGCTTCATTGACTTTTCCCCATCTGAAATTTGTACGCTTCGCCATCCTGGGAAAACCCATGATTTCATGGACTGGGGCGCATTTTAAGACTCATGAAAAAACTCTGGCTCATTTTTGCACAAAGCGTGACTGTTAGTCTCGCCGCTCTTTTTGTCCTGCAGACCTTCCGCCCCGACCTGCTGAATAACGGCAAGGAACCTGAAATCACGGTCAAGCAGGTAGAGCCGGCGATCACCACACCTCGCCAGAACATCACCTCCTACAGCGCGGCGGCGAAGAAAGCGATGCCATCGGTGGTCAACATCTTCACCAGCAAGGAATCGCAGGCCGAAAATTCGCCTTTCATGGACGACCCCTTGTTCCGGCACTTTTTCGGCGATCAGTTCAATGACATCCCGCAGCGGGAAAATAGCCTGGGCTCCGGCGTCATCGTGACGACGGACGGCTTGATCCTGACCAACCATCATGTGATCGAAGCCGCCGACGAAATCGAGGTCGCGCTGGCCGATGGCCGCACCATACCCGCGCGCGTCGTCGGCAGCGATCCCGAAACCGATCTTGCCGTGCTCCGCGTTGACATGAAGGATCTTCCAGCGATTACGTTCGGCCACTCGGACAAGATCAACGTCGGCGATGTCGTGCTCGCCATCGGCAATCCTTTCGGGG
>CAMLME010000179.1 GCA_946481235.1 uncultured Methylobacillus sp.
CGAAGAGGAAGGCAGCTTCAAGGTTGCCTCCGTCATGACCGAAAATCCCGGTTCGATGCAAGTGGAATCGATTTCCGGGAAACGCTCCAAGATCAAGTCCGCAAACGTGTTGCTGAAATTCGAAGGCTCGCTGGCGGGGTTCATGGAAAAAGCCCAGGCCGAAGCTGAAACACTGGCCGCCGATTTTCTGTGGGAATGCTGCGGCGAAGAGGAATTCGCTTTCGACGAACTGGCAAAAGAATATTACGGGCATCCTCCCAGCCCGACCGAAGCTGCCGCCACGGCGATCAGCCTGCATGCCGCGCCGATGTATTTCTACCGCAAGGGCAAAGGGCGCTACAAGGCGGCTCCCGAGGAGAACCTCAAGGCCGCGCTGGCTGCGCTGGAGCGCAAACGCCTGCAGGCCGAGAAGGTCGCCGAGTATGTGGCGCAGCTGACGGCACATACCATGCCGCCGGAATTCGGCGACAAGCTGGACATGCTGTTGTATGAGCCGGACAAGAACACCCTTGAATGGAAGGCGCTGGACGAAGCCGCTGCCGCGACCGGGCTTGGCCATCTGAAACTGCTCGAAGCCTGCGGTGCGCTGGCTTCGGCGCACGACTATCATTTCGGCGCATTCCTGCGCGAATATTTCCCCGGCGGCGTGAATTTCGAAACGCATGAGCCTGTCGTTTCGCCCGATGCGCTGGATCATGCCGAAGCCGAAGCCTTCAGCATCGACGATGCGACGACCACTGAAATCGACGATGCATTTTCCGTGCAGCCGCTAGTTGACGGCAATACCCGCATCGGTATCCACATCGCCGCGCCCGCATTGGGCATCGTGCCTGGCACCGCGCTCGATGCGATTGCGATGAAGCGACTCTCCACGGTTTACATGCCTGGCTACAAGATCACCATGTTGCCGGAGGCGGCCATCGAGCCGTTCAGTTTGCATGCAGGCATCTGGCGTCCGGCGTTGTCGCTGTATCTCGACATCGCGCCCGACCTCTCCATCGTGAACCAGGCCAGCCGTCTCGAAGCGGTGAAGATTGCCGATAATCTGCGCCATGACGAACTGGAACCGCATTTCAACGAGGAAAACTGGGAAACGCCGAGCGAGCATCCTTATTGGGAACGATTGGCGCTGCTGCACCGCCTGGCCGAGTCGCTGGAAAAAGCGCGCGGCAAGTACGATCCCAATCGCGCGCCGCAAGTGGACTACAACTTTTACGTCGAGGACGGCAACGTCCGTATCACCGAACGCAAGCGCGGCTCGCCGATGGACAAGCTGGTTGCCGAGCTGATGATCCACGCCAACGCACACTGGGGCGGGCTGCTCGCCGAAAATGCCATCCCCGGCATCTATCGTGCACAGCAGGGCGGCAAGGTCTACATGACGGTCAACGCTGAGCCACACCAGGGTTTGGGCGTTGCGCAATACGCCTGGAGCACCTCGCCGCTGCGCCGTGCCGTGGACTTGATCAACCAGCGCCAGATGATCGCGCTGCTGCAAGGCAGCGAACCGCCTTACGACAAGAGCAGCGATGCCCTGGCGGGTGCAATGCGAGATTTCGATCTCGCCTACAACGCCTACAACGAATTCCAGACACGCATGGAACGCCACTGGTGTCTTGTGTATTTGCAACAGCAGGGCGTGAGCGAAGTGACCGGCACTGTCTGGCGCGAGAATCTGGTGCGCCTCGACGGCATGCCTTACATGACCAAGGTGCCCAGTCTTCCGGAATTGGCCTCGGGCAGCCGCGTGCTGCTGGAAGTGAAGCGTATTGATCCGCTATTGATGGAACTGGACTGCCGCTTCAAGGGGGCGCTGGAGTGAGTTTGTTCCGCCTGGGCCCGCGCACGTTTGCGCGTAGCATTCATCGCAAGGTATCGGGAGATAACAGTGTCGATGTCAGCGAATCCGAGGGCGTGCGTTCGCTGCATCTTGGTTCGGCCACCGTGCAAAGCTCGATGCGCCTGTCGACACCGTACGATCTGGAACTGACGTATACGCGAGGCATCATGGGCTTCCTGCTGTTCCGTCCGCAGGCGCGCAATGTGCTGGCTATCGGACTGGGCGGCGGTTCTATCCCTAAATTCGTCCACCATTACCTGCCGGAGCTGAACATGCGCGTGGTGGAAATCAACCCGCAAATCATCACGGTTGCGCGCAGTCATTTTTACCTGCCCGAGAATGACGAGCAGTTGCAGGTGATCGAGGGCGACGGTGCCGAATACCTGCGTGAGCATCCCGCCGGGGCCGAGATCTTGATTATCGATGCCTTCGACAGCCAGGGCGTGCCGCCGGATCTGTGTTCGCAGGATTTCTTCGACAGTTGCGCCGAGGCGTTGACGCTGGACGGCATGATGGCGATCAACCTGTGGGGCAGCGACAAAAAATTCGACGTCTACCTGCAACGCATCGAGCAGAGTTTCAGTGGCCGCGTACTGGTGCTGCCTACCGGGCGCCCCGGCAATATTGTCGTGTTCGGCTTCCGCCGCACGCCTCCCGACCTGCGCTGGGCCACGTTGCGCGAACGTGCCAAGGAGTTGCAAGACAAGCTCAAGATAGAGTTTCTGGAGTTTGTGGAGCGGCTGCGGGATAATAACCTCAATACTTCTAATCGCTTGATCGTCTAGGAAAATCGCGGCTGTTCCGGGCGACATTCGTCGTCGCGCAACAGCGGCACATCATATGAAAAATGCAAACCAGCAATTCTTCGCAACCTGCCCACGCGGCCTGGAAGCCTTACTCGTCGACGAACTGACGGCATTCGGCGCGAAATCGCTGGCACCTACCGACGGGGGCGTGGGCTTTGCCGGCGACCTGCCGCTGTGCTATCGCGCCAATCTGGAAAGCCGCATCGCCACGCGCATCATGTGGCAAGTGGGGCAGGGGCGTTACAGCGGCGAGGAGGATGTCTACAAGGCGGCTTATGCCTTGTCGTGGCCGGAATGGTTTGCGGTCAACCGCACTTTCATGGTCAAGGTGACGGCGGTCAAATGTCCGCTAAAGAGTCTGGAATTCGTCACGCTGCGGATCAAGGATGCAGTGTGCGACAAGTTTCGACTGAAGGGCGGCAACCGCCCGTATATCGATACCAAGCAGCCGGACGTGCGCATTCATGCCTACCTGACGGCCGATGAATATCGCCTGTACCTCGACACCTCCGGTAATGCGCTGTTCCAGCGCGGCCAGCGCCGCGCCAGCGTGGAAGCGCCGCTGCGCGAGAACCTCGCGGCCGGCATCATCAAGCTTTCCGGCTGGCAGCCGGGCACGCCGCTGTTCGACCCGATGTGCGGCAGTGGCACGTTCCTGCTGGAAGCGGCGATGATCGCGCTGAATATTGCGCCAGGCAGCCAGCGCAGCTTCGGTTTCGAAAAACTTCTGAATTTCGAGGCGACTGCATGGCAGAAAATGAAGCAGGAGGCGCAGTCTC
Organism: uncultured Methylobacillus sp.; assembly: GCA_946481235.1. The sequence goes on from CAMLME010000179.1 coordinate 3,426, forward strand.
GCGCCAAGCCGGTCACTTTCCAGCAGATTTACGGCAGCGACCTCGACATGAAGTCGGTGCGGGCTGCGAAGCAGAATCTGGATCAGGCCGGCTTGCTGGAGGCGGTGAAGCTTGATCGTGCCGACATCGTCGACGTCGAAGCGCCCGCCGATCATGGCGTGCTGATCGCCAATCCACCGTATGGCGTGCGTATCGGCGAAGACGAGGAGCTGGCGGCGCTGTATCCGAAAATGGGCGAAACCCTCAAGCGCCATTTCGCGGGCTGGAATGCTTACTTCCTGACCTCCGACCTGCGTCTGCCCAAGCTGATGCGCTTGTCGCCTTCCAAGCGTACGCCGTTGTTCAATGGCCCGCTGGAATGCCGTCTGTTTGAGATCAAGATGGTCGCCGGCAGCAATCGCAAGGAAAAGCCCGCTCATGCCTGATCGGCTGGATCAACTGCGGGATCGTTTGCGCGAGTTCGTGCGCGAGCGGGACTGGGAACAGTTCCATTCGCCCAAGAATCTCGCGATGGCAATGATCGTTGAAGCAGCGGAGCTGGTCGAGCATTTCCAGTGGCTGACCGAAGATCAAAGCAAGGATATCCCGGCGGAAAAACGCGAGCAGGTGGCGCATGAAATCGCCGATACTTTCGTTTATCTGCTGCGGATGGCTGACGTGCTGGGCATCGATCTCATCGACGCGGCGAATGCCAAGATCACTCTGAATGCCCAGAAGTATCCCGCCGACAAGGTGCGCGGCAGCAATGCGAAATATACCG